>NZ_JAKMAY010000086.1:0-19525 GCF_022015835.1 Streptomyces sp. ICN903
CCCCCTGCCCGCGCCCCGCCGGAGCACCCCCCGGCGGGGTGCACCGACACGGGCGACCCCCGGGGCGAGCGGCGTATGGCCAGCGTCTACAGTGGCGTGGTAGGTGCGAGTCGTGAGGGGACCTGCGAAGGTCCGGACTCGCTTGTTCCCACGCGGCGCGAGCCGCGCATGTCGCATCGTGATCAGGGGTGTCCGTGACGGCCGTCGAATCCCGTCCCGCGGGTGGGGATACCGCCCACACCCGAGGGGTTGTGGGGGAGCTCGATCAGAGCCCAGCACACCGGCCGCTCGGGGCCCGTATCAAGGGCTACGTGGCGCTGACCAAGCCGCGGATCATCGAACTGCTGCTGATCACCACCATTCCGGTGATGTTCCTCGCCGAACAGGGCGTCCCCGACCTGTGGCTGGTCCTGGCGACCTGCCTGGGCGGCTACCTGTCGGCGGGGGGCGCCAACGCGCTGAACATGTACATCGACCGCGACATCGACGCGCTGATGCACCGCACCGAGCAGCGCCCCCTGGTCACCGGTGTGCTGACCCCGCGCGAGGCCCTGGTCTTCGGCGTCACGCTGGCCGTGGTCTCCACGCTGTGGTTCGGCTGGACGGTCAACTGGCTCTCGGCGGCGCTGTCCCTGGGCGCGCTGCTGTTCTACGTGGTCGTCTACACGATGATCCTCAAGCGGCGCACCGCCCAGAACATCGTCTGGGGCGGCATCGCCGGCTGCATGCCCGTGCTCATCGGCTGGTCGTCGGTGAAGAACGAGGTGAGCTGGGCCGCCGTCGTCCTCTTCCTGGTCATCTTCTTCTGGACGCCGCCGCACTACTGGCCGCTGTCGATGAAGGTCAAGGACGACTACGCCCGCGTCGGGGTTCCGATGCTCCCGGTCGTCGCGGGCAACCGCGCGGTGGCCCGGCAGATCGTGGTCTACAGCTGGGTCATGGTGGCCGTCTCGCTGGCCCTGTGGCCGCTGGGCTACGTCGGCTGGTTCTACCCGCTGGTCGCGCTCGCCGCGGGCGGCTGGTGGCTGTGGGAGGCGCACGCCCTCCAGGCCAGGGCCAAGGCCGGGGTCACGGGCGCCAAGCTCAAGGAGATGCGGCTGTTCCACTGGTCCATCACCTATGTGTCGCTGCTGTTCGTGGCGGTGGCGGTGGACCCCTTCCTGCGCTGATCCCACGCCGGTTCCGCATACAGGTCCCGCACCGCTCCCGCGCCGGCGCCGTACCGCCCGCGGGCCGGCGCCGGGCGTGGCGCAGGCCACCCGGAGCGGCGGTCGCCAGGCGATCTACCCATCGGTAGCATCCTGTTCATGGACAGCACACAGCAGGCGGAAGAGACCGGGCCCGACGCCAAGGCCCAGCGCTGGGTGACCAAGCTCGCCAAGGAGATCACCGCGTTCGCCGAGGAGCACGGCGGCGGCGCCGACGCCCAGATCTCCTACATCGGCGAGCGCGGCGTGCGCATCGTCCTCGTCGGCGAGGACGGGGGCTGGGGAGACCTGGTGGCCCCCTCCCACGAGGTCGCGCAGAAGGCCGCGCGGAAGGCGGGCGTCACCGTCCACGAGGCCCTCGACGGGGACCTCGCCGCCCGGATCCGCACCGGTCCCTACGAGTGGGAGCGGATGGCGGGCATCCAGGTCGGGGGCCCCAAGGAGCGCTGACGCGCCCGAGGACCGCCGAGGAGCCCGACCGAGGACCGCTGACGCGGGAGCGGAGCGGGGCGGGACGGCCCGCGAGGGCCTGCCGGGCACCCGCCGGCCCGCGTTCCGCCGCCTTCCGGTGTTCGTCCGCCGCCCGGCACAGGCGCGCGAGGCCCCGGTGCGGCCGTGCCGCACCGGGGCCTCGCCGCGTCCGGTCACGGTTGCGCGGGCCCGCGCACCCCGCCGGGTGAGGGGAACGCGGTGCGGGCCGGGCGGGGACTCCCCGCCCGGCCCGCACCGCCGGGGTCCTACAGGCCGGACGCGGCCGGAACCGGCCGGCCGGCGGGCACGGGGGCCGCGGCACCGGTGTCCGCCACCGGCGGCAGACCGCGCTCGCGCAGCGACAGCAGCACCCGCAGGGTGGCGACCCATACCAGGCACGAGCCCAGCAGGTGCGCCGCGACCAGCACCTCCGGCAGCTCGGTGAAGTACTGGACGTAGCCGATGACGCCCTGCGCCAGCAGGACCACGAAGAGGTCCCGGGTGCGGACGAGAGGACGCCGGGGCGCGTCCACGGCCCGCAGCGCCAGCCACAGCAGCACGGTCAGGGCCACCACGGCCCAGGCCAGCAGGGCGTGCACCCTGGCGGTCGTCTCCCAGTCCACGCCCATCCGCGGCACGTCACTGCTGTCGCCCGCGTGAGGGCCCGCGCCCGTCACCATGGTGCCGACGACGATCAGCACCACGGACACGGCCGTCAGCGCCGCCGCGAGCTGCCGGATCCGCGGCCCGGCCAGCGGGCGCGGCACGTCGTCGCCCTCACGGGCACGCAGCCAGGTGACGGTGGTGACCGTGATCAGCACGCTGGCGAGCAGGAAGTGCGCGGCGACGGTGTAGGGGTTCAGCCGCAGCAGCACCGTCACACCGCCCAGCAGGCCGTTGGCGACGACCAGCCAGAACTGCGACCAGGCCAGCCGCGACAGGCCCCGGCGGCGCGGCTTCGCCGAGCGGACCGCGACGATCGCCCAGCCGACGGCGGCGCACAGCACGTACGTCAGCATGCGGTTGCCGAACTCGATGGCGCCGTGCAACCCCATCTCGGGTGTGGCGACCAGGCTGTCCCCGCTGCACTTGGGCCAGGTGTCGCACCCCAGCCCCGAGCCGGTCAGCCGCACCACCCCGCCGGTGACCACGATGAGCACGCTCAGGACGAGCGCGGTCAGGGTAGCGCGCTCCACGGTGCGCTGGGCGGGGGTCCAGCGCCTGGCGACGTACGCGACGGGGTTTCGCGCGAATTCGAGCAGATTGGGCACGGACACCATGGTAGGCGGGCGCTTGTGCAAGCTTTCACGAGGGGGCGCGGGGAAGCCGGTCACGCTCCCCGCGCTCCTTCCGCGTGCCGCCCGTACGGAAGACGGAGGCGGTCATTCCCACCGGAAGAAGCGGGCCGCGGCGGCCAGGCCCGCCACCGCCCACACGCCCAGGACCGCCAGGTTCGCCCAGGGCATCCCGGCCCCGTCCCGCAGCACCTCGCGCAGCCCCTCGGAGAGCGCGGAGATCGGCAGCAGTTCCAGGACCGCGCGCACCGGCTCGGGGAACTTCTCCAGCGGCACCACCACCCCACCGCCGACCAGCAGCAGGACGAAGACGAGGTTGGCCGCCGCCAGCGTCGCCTCGGCCCGCAGCGTCCCGGCCATCAGCAGTCCGAGACCGGAGAACGCCGCCGTCCCGGCGACCAGCAGCAGCGCCACGGCGAGCGGACCGCCGTGCGGCGACCACCCCAGCGCCAGGGCCACCGACGTCAGCAGCGCCACCTGCAGCACCTCGGTGACCAGCACCGCACACGTCTTGGCGGTCATCAGCCCCCAGCGGGGCAGCGGGGAGGCGGCCAGCCGCTTGAGGACGCCGTAGCGCCGCTCGAAGCCGGTGGAGATCGCCTGGCCGGTGAAGGCGGTCGAGAGCACGGCCAGCGCCAGCACGCCCGGCGCCAGGAAGTCCACGCGTTCGCCTCCGCCCCCTCCCTCCCCGGCCAGGTCCACGATGTCCACGGCGCTGAACAGCACCAGCAGCAGAGTGGGAATGACGACCGTCAGCAGCAGCTGCTCGCCGTGCCGCAGCAGCAGCCGTGTCTCCAGCGCGGCCTGCGCGGCGATCATCCGGGGCAGCGGGGCCGCGCCGGGGGCGGGGGCGTATGTGCCCGGCCCGGTGTTCTCCGTACTCACGACCGCAGCTCCTTGCCCGTCAGCTCCAGGCTGTGTTCTTCCGGGGGGCAACCCCCACGCCCCCGGCCGGTGTGTGCGTACCGCCTCACGACCGCAGCTCCTTGCCCGTCAGCTCCAGGAAGACGTCCTCCAGCGTGTGCCGCTCCACCGCGATGCCGTCCGGCATCACCCCGTTCTGCGCGCACCAGGAGGTCACCGTGGCCAGGAGCTGGGGGTCGACGGTGCCGGTCAGGCGGTACGAGCCCGGGGCCGTCTCGGCGGCGGCGGTGTCCGGCGGCAGCGCCTTCAGCAGCGAGCCCAGGTCGAGGCCGGGGCGCCCGGTGAAGCTCAGGGTGTTCTCGGCGCCGCCGCGGCACAGCTCCTCGGGGCTGCCCCGCGAGATCACCCGCCCCTCGTCGATGATCGCGACGTCGTCGGCCAGGGTCTCGGCCTCGTCCATGAAGTGGGTGCTCAGCACCACCGTCACGCCGTCCGCGCGCAGCTCCCGCACCAGGTCCCAGGCGGAGCGGCGGGCCTGCGGGTCCAGGCCGGCGGTCGGCTCGTCCAGGAAGACCAGCTCGGGCCGCCCGACGACGGCCATGGCCAGCGCCAGGCGCTGCTGCTGGCCGCCGGACAGCCGCCGGTAGGGGGTGCGGCCGCAGCCGGCCAGTCCCAGCCGTTCGATCAGCGCGCCGGGGTCCAGCGGGTGGGCGTGCAGCGCGGCCATGTGGCGCAGCATCTCCGCGGCGCGGACGGTGGGGTAGACCCCGCCGCTCTGGAGCATCACGCCGATCCGGGGCCGCAGCGCGGCGGCGTCGGCGACCGGGTCCAGACCCAGGACGCGTACGGTGCCCGCGTCCGCGCGGCGGTAGCCTTCGCAGGTCTCGATGGTGGTGGTCTTGCCGGCCCCGTTGGGGCCGAGGACGGCGGTGACCGTGCCGCGTTCGACGGTGAGGTCCAGCCCGTCCACCGCCGTCCTGCTCCCGTACCGCTTCACCAGTCCCGCGACCTCGACGGCCGCCGTGTCTCGCATACGGGCGAGTCTAGGAGCCCGGCCGCGTGCCGCCCCCGCCGGGCCGCGCCGTCGCCCGGCCCGCGCCGTCCGGTGTCCGGGTAAGGCGTGCCTTACGTGATGCATCCCATTCGGGCCGGTCAGGGCGCGGCTTGCCTGCCTCCTCGGAATTACGCAACAATGGCGTTGTGAAAAAGCGCACCGCCGTCACCGGCCGCCCGGCCGCGGCGGGCGGGAGCGCCGCGGACCCGGGGCGGAGTGAGGAGGCGCGAGAGCACATGGCGGCCCACCAAGGCGGCGGTGACACCCGCACCCCCGGACATCCGGCCCCGGACGAGCACCACGGCACCCGCAACAAGGTCGCGCGCTCCATCCTCGACCACGGCCCGTCCACCGCGGCCGAACTGGCCCAGCGGCTGGAGCTCACCCAGGCGGCGGTCCGCCGCCACCTGGACGCGCTCGTCTCCGAGGGCGTCGTCGAGCCCCGCGAGAAGAGGGTCTACGGCTCGCGCGGCAGGGGCCGTCCCGCCAGGTCCTTCGCACTCACCGACTACGGCCGCAGCGCCTTCGACCAGGCCTACGACCAGCTCGCCGTCGACGCCATGCGCTGGATAGCCCAGGCCGCGGGCGGCGGCGAGAAGGGGCGGGCCGCGGTCGCGGACTTCGCCCGCGCCCGGGTCGCCGCCCAGGCCGAGCGCTACCGCGCCGAGCTGGAGAAGGCCGCGCCCGGGGAGAGGGCCAGGGTTCTGGCCGAGGCCCTGTCCAGGGACGGGTACGCTGCCACCGCGCGCGGCGCGCCCGCCTCCAGCGGAGAGCAGCTCTGCCAGCACCACTGCCCGGTGGCGCATGCCGCCGAGCAGTTCCCGCAGCTGTGCGAGGCGGAGACGGAGGTCTTCTCCCGCCTGCTCGGCACCCATGTGCAGCGTCTGGCCACCATCGCCCACGGCGACGGGGTGTGCACGACGTTCATCCCCAAGGGGGCCTCCGGGGCCGCACCCGGGACACCCAAGACATCCAAGACCACCGCAGCGACAGCATCTGCAAGTACAGCCGGGAGGAACCCCGCATGACTCTCCCCACGGAGACTGCCCACCCTGAGCTGGAGGGCCTGGGCAAGTACGAGTACGGCTGGGCCGACCCGGACGCCGCCGGCGCCTCGGCCAAGCGCGGCCTCTCCGAGGAGGTCGTCCGCGACATCTCGGACAAGAAGTCCGAGCCGGAGTGGATGCTGAAGCTCCGCATGAAGGGCCTGAAGCTCTTCGAGAAGAAGCCCATGCCGAACTGGGGCTCGGACCTGAGCGGCATCGACTTCGACAACATCAAGTACTTCGTGCGGTCCACCGAGAAGCAGGCCCAGACCTGGGAGGACCTGCCGGAGGACATCAAGAACACCTACGACAAGCTGGGCATCCCCGAGGCCGAGAAGCAGCGCCTGGTCGCCGGTGTCGCCGCCCAGTACGAGTCCGAGGTGGTCTACCACCAGATCCGCGAGGACCTGGAGAGCCAGGGCGTCATCTTCCTGGACACCGACACCGCGCTCAAGGAGCACCCGGAGCTGTTCCAGGAGTACTTCGGCACCGTCATCCCGGCCGGCGACAACAAGTTCGCCGCGCTGAACACCGCGGTGTGGTCCGGCGGCTCGTTCATCTACGTGCCCAAGGGCGTCCACGTGGACATCCCGCTCCAGGCCTACTTCCGGATCAACACCGAGAACATGGGCCAGTTCGAGCGGACGCTGATCATCGTCGACGAGGACGCCTACGTCCACTACGTCGAGGGCTGCACCGCGCCGATCTACCAGTCCGACTCGCTGCACTCGGCGGTCGTGGAGATCATCGTCAAGAAGGGCGCCCGCTGCCGCTACACGACCATCCAGAACTGGTCGAACAACGTGTACAACCTGGTCACCAAGCGCGCCGTGGCCTACGAGGGCGCGACGATGGAGTGGGTCGACGGCAACATCGGCTCCAAGGTGACCATGAAGTACCCGGCCGTCTACCTGATGGGCGAGCACGCCAAGGGCGAGACCCTCTCGATCGCCTTCGCGGGCGAGGGCCAGCACCAGGACGCCGGCGCCAAGATGGTGCACATGGCGCCCAACACCTCCTCCAACATCGTCTCCAAGTCGGTGGCGCGGGGCGGCGGCCGCACCTCCTACCGCGGTCTGATCGAGATCGGCGAGGGCGCGGAGAACTCCAAGTCCAACGTGCTGTGCGACGCGCTGCTGGTGGACACCATCTCGCGCTCGGACACCTACCCCTACGTCGACGTCCGCGAGGACGACGTGACGATGGGCCACGAGGCGACGGTCTCCAAGGTCAGCGACGACCAGCTGTTCTACCTGATGCAGCGCGGTCTGTCCGAGGACGAGGCGATGGCGATGATCGTGCGCGGCTTCGTCGAGCCGATCGCCAAGGAGCTGCCCATGGAGTACGCCCTGGAGCTCAACCGGCTGATCGAGCTGCAGATGGAGGGCGCGGTCGGCTGACCGCCCGGCCACCCGCCCTTCCCCCTCCGTGACCGTGAGCCGGTTCCCGGGCGCCGAGAGGCCCGGGGACCGGCGAACACAGAAGACAGAGAGCGAGCAACACGACAGCCATGGCTGAGGCTCAGAACATCCCGGCCGGGTCCACGACCGCCGGATCCATCGCGGTGGCGGCCGAGTCCACCGTCGCCACCCGGATGAGCGCCCCGCCGTCCTTCGACGTGGCGGACTTCCCGGTGCCGCACGGCCGCGAGGAGGAGTGGCGCTTCACCCCGCTGGAGCGGCTGCGGGGCCTGCACGACGGCACCGCCGAGGCGGGCGGCGGCGTCAAGGTCGACGTCTCGGCGCCCGACGGCGTGACGGTGGAGACCGTCGGCCGCGACGACGCCCGGCTGGGCCGGGCGGGCAAGCCCGTCGACCGGGTCGCCGCCCAGGCCTACAGCGCCTTCGAGAAGGCCGCCGTCGTCACCGTGCCCAAGGAGACCGTGCTCACCGAGCCGATCCGGGTGAACATCCAGGGCCAGGGCGGCGTCTCCTTCGGGCACACCGTCTTCGAACTGGGCGCCTTCGCCGAGGCCGTCGTCGTCATCGACCACACCGGCGACGGTGTGCGCGCCGCCAACGTCGAGTACGTGCTGGGCGACGGCGCCAAGCTGACGGTCGTCTCCGTGCAGGACTGGGCCGACACGGCCGTGCACTGCTCCCAGCACAACGCGCTGGTCGGCCGCGACGCCACCTTCAAGTCCGTGGTCGTCACCTTCGGCGGCGACGTGGTGCGCCTCCACCCGCGCGTCAACTACGCCGGCCCCGGCGGCGAGGCGGAGCTGTACGGCCTGTACTTCACCGACGACGGCCAGCACCAGGAGCACCGCCTCTTCGTCGACCACGAGGCGTCCAACTGCCGCAGCAACGTCGTCTACAAGGGCGCCCTCCAGGGCCAGGACGCACACGCGGTGTGGATCGGCGACGTGCTGATCCGGGCCTCGGCCACCGGCACCGACACCTACGAGCTCAACCGCAACCTCGTCCTCACCGACGGCGCGCGGGTGGACTCGGTGCCCAACCTGGAGATCGAGACCGGCGAGATCGTCGGAGCCGGCCACGCCTCGGCCACCGGCCGCTTCGAGGACGAGCAGCTGTTCTACCTGATGGCGCGCGGCATCCCGGAGCAGGACGCCCGCCGCCTGGTGGTGCGCGGCTTCTTCGCCGAGCTGGTCCAGCAGATCGGCCTGCCCGACCTGCAGGACCGCCTCATCGCCAGGATCGATGAGGAACTGGAGGAGTCGGTCGCATGAGCACCGGCGAAAGCGCGGTGGGCAGCGCGGGCTTCGTCCGCGTGGCCTCGCTCGGCGAGCTGGAGGAGGACACCCCCAGGCGGGTGGAGATCGGCGGCGTCCCGGTCTCGCTCGTCCGCACGCAGGGGGAGGTCTTCGCGATCAACGACATCTGCTCGCACGCGAACGTCTCGCTCTCCGAGGGCGAGGTGGAGGACTGCCACATCGAGTGCTGGCTGCACGGGTCCAGCTTCGACCTGCGCACCGGCAAGCCCGACGGACCGCCCGCCACGCGTCCCGTCCCCGTATACCCCGTCAAGATCGAAGGAGACGGCCCCGACGCGGCCGTGCTCGTCTCCACCACCCAGGAGTCCTGAAGCCCCATGGCAACGCTTGAGATCCACGACCTGCACGTCTCCGTCGAGGCCGAGAACGGCCCCACCGAGATCCTGCGCGGCGTCGACCTGACCGTGAAGCAGGGCGAGACGCACGCCATCATGGGCCCGAACGGCTCCGGCAAGTCCACCCTGGCCTACTCGCTGGCGGGCCACCCCAAGTACACGATCACCGGCGGCACCGTCACCCTGGACGGCGAGGACGTCCTGGAGATGAGCGTCGACGAGCGCGCCCGCGCCGGCGTCTTCCTCGCCATGCAGTACCCGGTCGAGGTGCCCGGCGTGTCCGTCTCCAACTTCCTGCGCACCGCCGCCACCGCCATCCGCGGCGAGGCCCCCAAGCTGCGCACCTGGGTGAAGGAGGTCAAGGAGGCCATGGAGCGCCTCAACATCGACCCCGCCTTCGCCGAGCGCAACGTCAACGAGGGCTTCTCCGGCGGTGAGAAGAAGCGCCACGAGATCCTGCAGCTGGAGCTGCTCCGGCCGCGGATCGCGATCCTCGACGAGACCGACTCCGGCCTGGACGTCGACGCGCTGCGCATCGTCTCCGAGGGCGTCAACCGCGTCCGTGGGACCGGTGAGGTCGGCACCCTGCTGATCACCCACTACACGCGCATCCTGCGCTACATCAAGCCCGACCACGTCCACGTCTTCGCGGCCGGCCGGATCGCCGAGTCCGGTGGCCCGGAGCTGGCGGACAAGCTGGAGGAAGAGGGCTACGAGGCCTACGTCAAGGGCGACCGGACGGCGTGAGCCGTATCCGCGGGGCCGCTTCGGCGGCCCCGCGCACCGAGGGCGCCCCCGGCCCGGCCGGACGGGCGCGCAATGGGGTACCTCCGGGACGTGAGGCCACGGGGGAGAACGGAGAAACACGAGCGTGACACAGCTGCCGGGCCTTCTCGACACGGACGCGATCCGCAAGGACTTCCCGCTGCTGGACCGCACGGTCCACGACGGGAAGAAGGTCGTGTACCTGGACAACGCGGCGACCTCCCAGAAGCCGAACCAGGTCCTCGACGCGCTGAACGACTACTACGCGCGGCACAACGCCAACGTCCACCGCGGCGTCCACGTGCTCGCCGAGGAGGCCACGGCGCTGTACGAGGGGGCGCGCGACAAGGTCGCCGCCTTCGTCAACGCCCCGAGCCGCGACGAGGTGATCTTCACCAAGAACGCCTCGGAGTCGCTCAACCTCGTGGCGAACATGCTCGGCTGGGCCGACGAGCCCTACCGCGTCGACGACCGGACCGAGATCGTCATCACGGAGATGGAGCACCACTCCAACATCGTGCCCTGGCAGCTGCTGGCGCAGCGCACGGGCGCGAAGCTGAAGTGGTTCGGCCTCACCGACGACGGCCGCCTGGACCTGTCGAACATCGACGAGATCATCACCGAGCGGACCAAGGTCGTCTCCTTCGTGCTGGTCTCCAACATCCTGGGCACGGTCAACCCGGTCGAGACGATCGTCCGGCGCGCCCAGGAGGTCGGCGCGCTGGTGGTGGTCGACGCCTCCCAGGCCGCCCCGCACATGACGGTGGACGTCCAGGCGCTCCAGGCCGACTTCGTGGCCTTCACCGGCCACAAGATGTGCGGGCCGACCGGCATCGGCGTGCTGTGGGGCCGCCAGGAGCTGCTGGAGGACCTGCCGCCGTTCCTCGGCGGCGGCGAGATGATCGAGACCGTCTCGATGCACTCCTCCACCTACGCCCCCGCGCCCCACAAGTTCGAGGCGGGCACCCCGCCGATCGCGCAGGCCGTCGGGCTGGGCGCCGCGGTGGACTACCTGACCGCGATCGGCATGGACCGCATCGCGGCCCACGAGCACGCGATCACCGAGTACGCGGTGCGCAGGCTCCAGGAGGTCCCCTCCCTGAGGATCATCGGCCCGTCCACGGCCGAGGACCGCGGCGCCGCGATCTCCTTCGCGCTCGGCGACATCCACCCCCACGACGTGGGCCAGGTGCTCGACGAGCAGGGCATCGCCGTCCGGGTCGGCCACCACTGCGCCAGGCCCGTCTGCCTCAGGTACGGAATTCCCGCGACCACCCGGGCGTCGTTCTATCTGTACTCCACTCCGGCGGAAGTCGACGCCCTGGTGGAGGGACTGGAACACGTACGGAACTTCTTCGGTTGATGTTCCGTGACCGACGACGGACGACCGCAGTGGCTGAAGGTGACTCGTGAAGCTTGACTCCATGTACCAGGACGTGATCCTGGACCACTACAAGCACCCGCACGGACGGGGGCTGCGCGACGGCGACGCCGAGGTGCACCACGTCAACCCGACGTGCGGCGACGAGATCACCCTGCGGGTGAGGATGGACGGCTCCACCGTCGCGGACGTCAGCTACGAGGGGCAGGGCTGCTCCATCAGCCAGGCCAGCGCCTCGGTGCTGAACGACCTGCTGGTCGGCAAGGATCTGGCCGAGGCGCGCCGGGTCCAGGAGACCTTCCTGGAGCTGATGCAGTCCAAGGGCCGGATCGAGCCGGACGACGAGATGGAGGAGGTCCTGGAGGACGCGGTCGCGTTCGCCGGGGTCTCCAAGTACCCGGCACGCGTGAAGTGTGCCCTGCTGAGCTGGATGGCATGGAAGGACGCCACCGCCCAGGCCCTGGGCGACGGCTCCGCCGAGAAGAAGGCCGAGGAGAGGACCGCATGAGCGAGACGCCGACCACGACGAAGCCGGCGAGCGAGGACGAGGTCCGCGAGGCGCTGTACGACGTGGTGGACCCCGAGCTGGGCATCGACGTCGTCAACCTGGGCCTGATCTACGGCATCCACATCGACGACGACAACACCGCCACGCTGGACATGACGCTGACGTCCGCGGCCTGCCCGCTGACCGACGTGATCGAGGACCAGGCGAAGTCGGCGACCGACGGCATCGTCAACGAACTGCGCATCAACTGGGTCTGGATGCCGCCGTGGGGTCCGGACAAGATCACCGACGAGGGCCGCGAGCAGCTGCGCGCCCTCGGCTTCAACGTCTGAGGCGCCGAACGCCCGGGGCATCGGGCGAGACCCGGGTGTCCAGCGCCTTCCCCGCCGGCCGGGGCCCTTCGCGGGCCCCGGCCGGCGGTGTGCGCGCCCGGCCGGGGGAGTGCGCGGGGGCGGGGCGGTAGGCGGTCCCGCCGCACCGCTGCGTAGCCTCGGCACATGGCGTATCTGATGCTGGCCTGCGCGATCGTGGCCGAGGTGCTGGCGACCACCTCGATGAAGTACAGCGACGGTTTCACCCGGCTGTGGCCCACCCTGGGCACCGCCGCCGGGTACCTCGTCGCGTTCGCCCTGCTCGCGCAGACGCTCAGGACCATGTCGGTCGGCACCGCGTACGCGATCTGGTCGGGCGTCGGCACCGCCGCCATCGCCGTGATCGGCATGGTCTTCATCGGCGAGGCGGTCAACGCCGTCAGAATCACCGGCATCCTCCTGGTCATCGCCGGAGTGGTGGTCCTCAACCTCGGCGGCGGCGGCCACTGACGGCACCGCCGCGAAGCCGTCCCGAAGCCGTCCCGAAGTCACCGTGAACCCCCTCGCCCCCATCGGGCAACAACAGGTGACGGACCACCCACACGGCAGAGACGGGGGAACTTCGTGGCCGATCCACCGGCGGACGACGCCGCCATCATCGACGACTCCAGAGAGCGGCCCGAGGTCTTCGCGCGCCTCTACGACCGGCACGCCGCCGACATCCACCGCTATGTGGCGCGGCGGCTGGGCGACGGGATGGCGGACGACCTCACGGCGGAGACCTTCCTCACAGCCTTCAGGCAGCGCTTCCGCTACGACACCGACCGGCCCGGGGCCCGGCCCTGGCTGTACGGCATCGCCGCCAACCTCATCGGCAGGCACCGCCGCCAGGAGGTCCGCTCCCTGCGCGCCCTCGCCCGCACCGGGCGGGACCAGGTCGCCGACTCCTGGACGGACTGGGTGGACGGCGCCGACAGCCGGGTGGCGGCCCAGGCCGCCTCCGGCCCCCTGGCCGCCGCGCTCGCCGGACTCTCCGCCGCGGACCGGCACGTACTGCTCCTGGTGGCCTGGGCGGACCTGACCTACCAGGAGGTCGCCGACGCGCTGGACATCCCCGTCGGCACGGTCCGCTCACGACTCAACCGGGCCCGCCGCAAGGTGCGCACCGCGCTCGGCGGGGACCCGACTCTGGCCCGCGAGACAGCGGAGGTGTCCAGCCATGGATGAGATGACCCGGGTGCGCGACTTCCGCGCCGACGCCCCGATCCCCGACCGGGCCCGCCTCGCCCCCGGACGGCAGCGGCTGCTGGACGCGGCGGAACACCGGGCCCGCCCCCGCCGGCTGCGTGCCGACTGGCGGCTGGCCGTCGCCGGCGCGGCCGTCGCGGTCACCGCGGCGGCGTTCGCCGGAAGCCAGCTGGTGGGTGGAGGCGCCGACACCGTCTCACCCCCGGCCGCCTCCTCGGTCCGGCCGCATGCGGACCTGACGGACGCGGCCACCGTGCTCAGGCGCGCCGCCGACACCGTCGAGCGGCTTCCCGACCCCGAACCCCGCGACGGCCAGTGGACCTACATCAAGATCCGGCAGGGGGCGGCGGAGAACGGGGGCCACCAGGAGCCCAGCACCCAGGAGAACTGGTACCGCTACGACGACCCCGAGTTCGAGAACTGGAAGGAGGGCGACGACCACTCCCCGCGCGAGCGGTTCCGCTTCCTGGCCTCCCTGCCCGACGACCCGGAGAAGGTGCTGGAGAGGATCCGCTGGTTCTACCCCTCCAACGGGACCAGGCCCTCCGACGACGAGCCGGAGGAGCCCGACGACGCGCACCACTACCGGGCGGCCGGCGTGCTCATCAAGTCCTATCCGATGGCGCACCAGGGACTGGCCAGGCTCTACCGGGCCCTGGCGACGGTCGACGGGGTGAAGGTGGTGGACCACCTGGTGGAGGACGCTGCCGGACGGGACGCCATCGCCCTGTACTTCGAGGACGACGAGAAGGGCCCGGCCGGATTCCCCGAGACCAGGGACCTGCTGCTGATCGACCCGACCACCTACACCTACCTCGGGACACGGTCGACGGTGGCCGAGGAGTTCTCCGAGGAACTCCCGGACGGCACCGAGCACGGGATGAGGCAGGGGCAGGTCCTGTGGGACACCGCCATCCTGCGCACCGCCCTCGTCGACGCCGAGGGGCGGCGCCCCTGAGCGGGCGCCCCCGGGCGGGCACCTTCGATCCGGCGCCGGCGGGGCACGGCGCCGGCCGGACACGGCGGCGCACGAGCGCGGCGGCAGCCCGCCCACGGGGGTGGCGGACTGCCGCCGCGCGCCGGGAACCGGGCCGGGAGGGGGCGCGGAACGGAGGGAGGAACGGCGCGCGGAAGAAGGCCGTACGCGTCCGGCCGGTGGGACCGGTTCGCGCTCGCGGAAGGTGTCCGGTTAGCGTTTGGCCATGACCGAAGCACCCGCATCCGCACCCCGTACGACCGGCGCGGTCGCCGCCGGACTGGCCACCGTCGCGCTGGAGGGGGGAGCCGTCCTCGACACCTGGTTCCCCGCGCCCGAGCTGACCGAGGCACCCGGCCCCGCCGGCACCGAGCGACTGAGCGCCGAGCGCGCCGCCGAACTGCTCGGCGACGCCGCGCCGCAGGCCCTGGGCCCGGACCGGGTCCGCGGTGTCGAGGTCATCGCCGTCCGCACCACCATCGCCTCGCTGGACGACAAGCCCCTGGACGCGCACGACGCCTACCTGCGGCTGCACCTGCTCAGCCACCGCCTGGTGAGGCCGCACGGCCAGAACCTGGACGGCATCTTCGGCCTGCTCGCCAACGTGGCCTGGACCAGCCTCGGCCCCGTCCCCGTCGAGAGGGTCGAGCAGGTACGCCTCGCCGCCCGCGCCGAGGGCAGGCAGCTCACCGTCACCAGCGTCGACAAGTTCCCCCGGATGACCGACTACGTCATCCCCAAGGGCGTGCGCATCGGCGACGCCGACCGGGTGCGCCTGGGCGCCCACCTCGCCTCCGGCACCACCGTGATGCACGAGGGATTCGTCAACTTCAACGCCGGGACGCTGGGCACCTCCATGGTCGAGGGCCGCATCAGCGCGGGCGTCGTCGTCGAGGACGGCTCCGACATCGGCGGCGGCGCCTCGATCATGGGCACCCTCTCCGGCGGCGGCAAGCAGACCATCTCCATCGGCAGGCGCTGCCTGCTGGGCGCCGAGGCCGGCATCGGCATCTCGCTGGGCGACGACTGCATCGTGGAGGCGGGCCTCTACCTGACGGCCGGCACCCGCGTCACCCTGCCCGACGGCAAGGTCGTCAAGGCACTGGAGATGTCCGGCGCGAACAACCTCCTGTTCCGCCGCAACTCCACCACCGGAGCCGTCGAGGCCCTCCAGCGCTCCGGCTCCTGGGGCGGTCTGAACGAGGCCCTGCACAGCCACAACTGACGCCGCAGCGGGTACACCCCCGGCGCCGGACGGCCGGCCGGGCCCGCCGCTCCCACCGGGCGGCGGGCCCGTTACGCTGTGCGGTCATGAGCGATCTCACGACCGGGGCGCGGTACCTGGGGCAGGGCCAGAAGTGGGTCCTGCGCAACGGACGGTGGTTCGGCTTCGGGCTGCTGCCCGCGCTCATCACCCTGGTGCTCTACACGGCGGCCCTGGTCGTCCTCGGCTTCTGGGCCGACGACCTGGCCGCCTGGGCCACGCCGTTCGCCGACGACTGGTCCTCGCCCTGGGCCGGGCTGCTGCGCGGCACCTTCACCGTGCTGCTGTTCGCCGGCGGCCTGCTGATGGCGGTGCTCACCTTCACCGCCGTCACCCTGCTGGTCGGCGACCCCTTCTACGAGTCCCTGTCGGAGAAGGTCGAGGAGTCCGAGGGCGGCTGCCCCGAGGGCCCGGACGTCTCGCTGCTGCGCGGACTGTGGATCTCCCTGTGCGACAGCCTCTACGTCCTGGTGCGGGCCCTGGCCTTCGGCGTGGTGCTGTTCCTGCTCGGCTTCGTGCCCGTCGCCGGCCAGACCGTCGTCCCCGTCCTCGGCCTCGTCGTCTCGGGGTTCTTCCTGACGCTGGAACTCGCCTCGGTCGCCATGCAGCGCCGTGGCATCCCCGTCCGGGAGCGGCTGCGGATGCTGCGCGGACGCAAGGCCCTCGCGGTCGGCTTCGGGGCGCCGCTCGCACTGTGCTTCCTGGTGCCGCTGGCCGCGGTCCTCCTGATGCCGGGCGCGGTCGCGGGCGCCGCCCTCCTGGTGCGGGACCTGACGGACACGCCCGCGGACGGACAGCCGGCCGCGCGGGAGCCGCAGGGGCCTCACGGACCGCAGGGGATGTGGGCCAAGCCGGACCACCGAAGCGGTCCGGCCGGACCGGCCTGACCACGCCCGGGGCCGCCGGGCCGGATCACCGGGACAGCGCCGCCCTGAGGGCTTCGGCCAGCCGCGCGGTCAGCGCCTCGTCGGCCGGCAGCAGCGGCGGGCGCACCGGCCCGCCCGGCAGCCCCGCCGCGGCGAACAGCGCCTTGACCGACACCGCGCCGGGCACCTGGGACATCATCGCGTCGACCAGCGGCACCAGGGCCTGATGGCGCCGGGCGGCCCCGGCGTGGTCGCCGGCGTCGAAGGCGTCCAGGACGCCGCGTACGGCGGGCCCCGCCACGTTGGCGACCGTGCTCACACAGCCGTGGGCGCCGATCGCGCGCAGCGGCAGGGTCATCTCGTCGCAGCCGGAGTAGTAGGCCAGCCCGGTGGAGCCCAGCACCCTCGCCGTCTTCATCAGGTCGTAGGCGCAGTCCTTGACCGCGCGGATGCGCGGGTGCTCCGCGAGCCGCGTCAGCGTCTCCACCGTCAGCGCGGTGCCCGCCCCGGTGCGGGAGGGGATGTCGTAGAGCATCACCGGCAGGGCGGTGGCGTCGGCGACGGTGGCCAGATGGCGGGCGACGGCCTCCTGGGTGGGGCGGGAGTAGTACGGCGTGACGACCAGCAGGCCGTGGGCGCCCGCCTCCTCGGCGGCCCGCGCCAGTTCCGCCGAGTGCCGGGTGTCGGCGGACCCGACGCCGGCGACGATCCGGGCCCGGTCGCCGACCTCGTCGGCCACGGCCCGTACCAGTGCGGTCTTCTCGTCGTCGGAGGTGGTCGGAGACTCGCCGGTGGTGCCGCTGAGCACCAGGGCGTCGCAGCCGGCCCGGTCCACCAGATGGGCGGCCAGCCGCCGGGCGCCGGGGAGGTCCAGCGCGCCGGAGGAGTCGAACGGGGTGATCATGGCGGCGGCGACACGGCCGAAGGGGGAGTCGGGCATGGGGCGAGTCTGGCCCACGCCGAAGCGGCCGGTCCAACCGGCCGCTCGGGCGGCTCGGTCAGCGGTCGCCCCGGCCCGAGGCGCGTTCCCGGGGGAACTCGTCGGTGGGGAGAACCATTCCGACAGGAGTCTCCCGCAGATCGATCTCCTCTCCGAAGCCGACGGTGAGGTGGCTGCGGTACTCGTCCTCCTTGGGATGGGTGAACAGGTGACACTGCCCGCTGTACGGATCGACGATCAGGTAGGCGGGAACCTCGGCGGTGGCGTACGCCTCGTACTTCTTCCCGTAGTCGTTCTGACGCGTGCTCTCCGAGATCACCTCGGCGACGAACTCCACGTCCTGGTAGCACCAGCGTCCCTGCGAGTCCTGTCGGGAATCCTCCGCGAGAAGCACCATGTCCGGCGCGAACCCGTTGCGGGGACCGGGAAAGTCGATGCGGAGGTCCGACTTCAGCCGGTTGCGTGGATGCCGCGAACGCAGATGGTCGTAGAGCGCGGCGATGATCTCCCAGTGCGTGTCGCGTTGCGGCGTCATGTGGACGGACCCCTCGACGATCTCGGTCTTGTAGCCCTCGGGGACGGGCATCCGCTCCAGCAGCTCGAACAGTTCGTCCAGGCTGGGTTCGCCGCTGTCGGCCATCTCGATCCTGTCGGTGAGTTCGACGGTCATCGACGTGCCACTCCTCCCCGCCGCGCCGGGCGGCGCAGCCGCACGGTCCAACGATACGAGGATCATGACGGTCACGCCCCGCGCGGCGGAACGTGTCGGCCGCGCCGCCCGCCCGGAAAGCGGGCGGGCGGCACGGCCGGTTCCCACGGGGATGTCCCGCCTTCAGGGACGGAAGCGGATCACCTGGGGGTCGTGGTCGCTCGCCTGGTCGGCGAACTCCGCGTTGACGTGCACGATGTCGTAGTCGAAGCGGCGGATGCCCGGGGAGACCAGGGTCTGGTCCAGCACCTGGGCGTTGCCGTCGTAGACGTAGGTGTAGCGCTCGTCCTCGGGCAGCGAGAGCACCGCGCTGCGCAGCGCGCCGCCCGCGGTCAGCTCGCGGGTGGTGGCGGAGAACTCGAAGTCGTTGATGTCGCCGAGGACGACGACGTTCGCCTTCCGCTGCACCGCCAGCACCTGCCGCACGAAGTGGTTGACCGCCTTCGCCTGCGCGGTGCGCTGGACCTCGGAGGAGCGCTCGGGAGGCTGGACGGCCGCGTGCAGGGACTGGTCGCCGCCCTTGGAGGCGAAGTGGTTGGCGACCACGATGACGGTGCGGCCGCGGAAGCGGAACTCGCCGGCCAGCGGCTTGCGGCTGTCCTCCCAGGCCGTGTCGTTCGGTGCGACGCGGGCGGGGGAGTGGGTGAGCACGGCCCGGCCGCGCTCGCGCTCCACACCGACCGCGGTGGTGGCGTCGCCGCCGGGGCGGTCGACGAAGGAGACCCGCCCGGGGTTGAAGAGGAAGACGTTGCGGATGTTGCCGCCGGGCTGGCCGCCGTCGGCGTCGTCCACGGGATCGACGGTGCGCCACTCGTAGCGCGGGCCGCCCGCGGCCGCGATGGCCTCGGTGAACTTCGCGAGCGTGGCGTCGGCGGAGACCACCTCGTCGTTCACCGGGCCGTTGTCGTCCTGGATCTCCTCCAGGGCGAGGATGTCGGGGGAGGCGAGGTTGTCCACCACGCCCCGGGCCAGCCGGTCGAACTTCTCCTGGTCGTTGCCCGGGTGGAGGTTCTCCACGTTGTAGGTGGCCACGGCCAGTTCGCCGCGGCGCTGGGCGCGGGTGCGCTCGCGCTCCAGGCCGCGGTCCTCGACCTCGCCCAGCTCGCGGGCGGCCACCAGGTAGCCGCCGTACTGCTCGTAGTCCAGCGGGCCGGTGGTGGAGCCGGCCAGCACGTCGCCGGTGTTCGCGGTGGGGAAGGGCTCCTGGGCCAGCGGGACGAGCGACTCGACCTTGAGCCGGCCGGAGTTCTGCTCGTCGTAGCCGCCGTAGACGGTGCCGCCGCGCGCCGAGGGGTTCTGCTCCGGCCTGACGGTCACCCACAGTTCGGCGTACTGGGTGCTGGGGCCGGCCACGCGGGCGTCGCGGATCTGTACGTCCATGCCCTCCAGGGACTCGTACAGGTCCAGCGCGTAGGTGCCCGGGCGCAGTTGAAGCCCCTCGATGCTCCCGCCCGCGGCCGGGTCACCCTGGGGCGCGTACGCCTCGGGGACGGAAGCGGAGTCCAGGACCACCGGGGCGGGCAGGGGGTTGCCGGAGGAGACGACGG
>NZ_JAKMAY010000087.1:0-19408 GCF_022015835.1 Streptomyces sp. ICN903
GTCGCCCCCACCGCCCCGCCGCCGTCCCCTCCGGTACGGGCCGGGACGGCGGCGGGGACGGTGAGGGCAGCCCGGCCGGAAGGGTCAGAAGCCGCGGCGGGCGCCGCCGTCGACCGGGAACATCACCCCGGTGATGTACGAGGCGGCGGGGGAGAGCAGGAACGCCGCCGCCCTGCCGAACTCCTCCGGGGTGCCGTAGCGGCGCAGCGGGATGGCGGCCGAGCTCCGCTCGCGGGCGGCGTCGGCGTCCCCGGTCATGGCGTCCAGGCTGCGTACCCGGTCGGTGTCGATACGGCCCGGCAGCAGTCCGACGACCCGGATGCCGCGCGGCCCCACCTCGTCGGCCAGCGACTTCGCGAAACCGGCCAGCCCCGGCCGCAGCCCGTTGGAGACCGCCAGGCCGGGGATGGGCTCGTGCACCGAGCCGGAGAGGACGAAGCCGATCACCCCGCCCTCGCCCAGTCGCGCGGCCGCGGTGCGGGCCAGCCGCACCGCGCCGAGGAAGACCGTCTCGAAGGCCGACTGCCACTGGTCGTCGGTGACCGTCTCGTGGGAGCCGGCCGGGGGCCCGCCGACGCTGACCAGCACCCCGTCCAGGCGACCGTGGCGTTCGTGGGCCGCCGTCACCAGACGGTCGGCCGCGGCCGGGTCTGCGTTGTCCGCCACCATGCCGAAGACGTCACCGCCCAGCCGTCCGGCGGCCTCGGCCACCGTCTCGTCGCTCCGGCCGGTGATGATCACCTTCGCGCCGTCGGCGGCCAGCTCCCGTGCGGTGGCGAAGCCCAGCCCGCGGGTGGCGCCGGTGACGAGATACACCCTGTCCTGAAGTCCGAGATCCATGGGGATCAGTCTGCCGGTCGGTCCGCCGCCCCGGCAGCGGAGGGGGTCGGAACGTGTCGCCCGGGCGCGGATCCGCCGTCCGCGTCTCCGTCCGTACGCCCCTTCGGGGAAGCCTCCGCACCGGAGTCCCGCGCCAGGCGGTCCCGGCGCTCGCGGCGGACCAGGACCACCCAGCCGACGGGGACGGCGGCGGCGAACAGCCACCACTGGAACGCGTACGCCAGATGCGGGCCGATGCCGCTGTGGTCCGGCTCGGGAAGGCGTTCGGGCTGCTCGCCGGAGGGCTCCGGCGAGGTCTTCTCCAGTGCGACGTAGCCGCCCAGGACCGGCCGGTCCAGCTCCTGGGCCATCCGTGCGCTGTCGATCAGCATCACCTGGCGGGGCGGCAGCCCCTGCTTGTCCTTGACGCCGCTGCCGGCCTTCTCGTCGGCCATCAGCCGCCCGGTCACGGTGACCTCGCCGGAGGGGGGCGCCGGCACCTCGGGGAACTTCGTCAGGTCGTCGCCCGCCGGGATCCAGCCCCGGTTGACCAGCACGGCCGTGCCGTCCCCGCGGACCAGCGGGGTCAGGACGTGGTAGCCGATGCTCCGGCCGTCCCCGCCGGTGCGCTGGCGCACGACCGTCTCGCCGCCGGTGTCGTAGACGCCGGTCGCCGTCACCCGGCGGTACCGGTCGGCGTCGGCCGGGCCGCGGCCCGGAGCCGCCAGCTCCCCCACGGGCACCGGATCGGCGGCCAGGCTCTCGGCAACCAGATCGTTGCGCGCCACCCGGTCCTCGTGCTTGTGGAGCTGCCAGAAGCCGAGTCTGACCATGCCCGGGATCAGCAGGAGCGCGACGAGGGTGAGGACCACCCACTGCCGGGACAGCAGGAAGCGGTACGCGGAAGCGGACGGTGCGGACGATACGGGTGGCACAGTCATCGACGGTACCCCGCCGGCCGTCACTCCTCCGGAGCGGGGGCCACCTCCCGCAGCAGCTGGGTGAAGGCCGCCTCGTCGATCACCGGGGTGCCGAAGGCGTGCGCCTTGGCCACCTTGGAGGTGCCGGAGTCGGGGTCGTTGGTGACCAGGAGGCTGGTGAGGCGGGAGACGCTGCCGGAGATGTGGAGCCCGGCCTCGACGGCCCGGTCCTCCAGCAGCTCACGGTCCACGGAGGTGTCCCCGGAGATCGCCACCCGCATGCCCTGGACCAGCGGCCTGCCCGGCTCGTAACGGCCGGGGTTGGGGTACGGGCAGGGGGGACGCTTGCGCGAGGGGCGCCAGCTGCCCGCGTAGGGCCGCGAGTCCCGTCCGCCGAAGGCCCCGGAGGAGGCGCCCGGGGAGACGGTGGAGTCGGTCCACTCGGTCAGCGGCCGGCAGGCCAGCAGGGGCAGGCGTATGCGGTCGGCGGCCGCCAGGTGCAGGCTCGGCCGGAACGCCTCGGCCAGCACCCGGGCGTCGTCCAGCGCGTGGTGCGCCCGGCGCTGGACGACGCCGTAGTGCGCGGCGAGGGTCTCCAGCCGGTGGTTGGCCAGCGGCAGGTCCAGTTCCTTGGACAGGGCGATGGTGCACAGCCGCTGCCGCACGGGGACCGGCAACCGGGCACGGGCGTACTCGCGGGCGATCATCGACCAGTCGAAGACCGCGTTGTGCGCGACCAGCACCCGGCCCCGCAGCCGCTCGGCGAACTCCTCGGCGATCTGCGGGAAGAGCGGGGCGTCGGCCAGCATCTCGCTCGTCAGCCCGTGTATCCAGGTCGGGCCGGGGTCCCGCTGCGGATTGACCGGGGTGTACCAGTGGTCGATCACGTCACCCCGTGCGTCCAGCCGGTAGACGGCCGCGGAGACTATGCGGTCGTCCCGGGCGAGCCCCGTGGTCTCCACGTCCACCACCGCGTAGGCGTCGGGGTATTCGGTGGGCCAGGCCGGGGTGCTGGGCTGCGCTGCGGGCCGCGCTTCGGCCGCCGACTGGTCATCGAGCATGGTTCCAGAGAATACGGGCCGCCACTGACACCTTCGCATCACCGCAGGTCACCGCAGATGGGCCGAGCTGCTGACGGGCCGTCTCGCATACTTGTCGGTAACAGAGTCTGGCCGTCGGCCCCGGGCGGTCCTACGGTGCATCCATGCCGAGCGTGCCGAACCTCCCCGACGTCGTGCTGTGGTCCATCCCCGCCTTCCTGCTGCTGACGGTCCTGGAGATGGTCAGCTACCGCCTGCACCCCGAGGAGCCGGACAGCCCCGTCGCGGGCTACGAGGCCAAGGACGCCGCCACCAGCATCTCCATGGGCCTGGGCAGCCTCCTCTTCGACGCCCTGTGGAAGATCCCGATCGTGGCGGTCTACTCGGCGGTCTACGCGCTCACCCCGCTGCGGATCCCCGTCGAGTGGTGGACCCTGCTGCCGATGCTCCTCGCGCAGGACTTCTTCTACTACTGGTCCCACCGCGGCCACCACGTCATCCGCATCCTGTGGGCCTGCCACGTCGTGCACCACTCCAGCCGGAAGTTCAACCTCACCACCGCGCTGCGCCAGCCCTGGACGTCCCTGACCGGCTGGCCGTTCTACCTGCCGCTGATCCTCCTCGGCATGCACCCGGCCGTGCTCGCCTTCTGCCACTCGGCCAACCTGGTCTACCAGTTCTGGATCCACACCGAGCGGATCGGGAGACTGCCGGGGCCGGTCGAGTACGTCTTCAACACGCCCTCGCACCACCGGGTCCACCACGCCTCCCAGGGCAGTTACCTGGACCGCAACTTCGGCGGGATCCTCATCGTGTGGGACCGGCTCTTCGGTTCCTTCGCGCCCGAGACCGAGCCGTGCGTCTACGGGCTCACCAAGAACATCGACACCTACAACCCGCTGCGCGTGGCCACCCACGAGTACGCGGCGATCGCCCGGGACCTGCGGGCGGCGCGCGACTGGCGCGAGGCCGCCGGGCGGCTCTTCCGCGGGCCCGGCTGGCAGCCGCCGGAGCCCGGGCCGGCCCTCGGACCGGCCTCCACGGCCTGCACGGCCTCCGGGACCGTCCCGGGCGCGTCGCGGACGGCGGGGGCGGCGGAACCGGCCGGAACCGCGGAAGGGGCCGGGCCCACCGGGCCCGACCCCTCGGTCTCCGCCGCTTCCTGACGGACCGCCGGCACCGCGGCGGTAGTGCCGTCCGGTTACTCGACGGCGTCCAGGGCGTCGACGATGCCGTGGCCGTAGAAGCCGTTGACGCGCTTGCCGCCCTCGCAGGTGGAGTCCTCGACGCCGTTGCCGTCCGGGTCGTAGGTCTCCGGGCAGCCGGGGTTGTCCGCCTGCGCCTTCATCATGAGCTGGAGCATCGCGGGGCTCGCCCAGGGGTGCCTGCTCTTGAGCAGCGCCGCCACGCCCGCGACGTGCGGGCTGGCCATCGAGGTGCCCTGCAGGAAGGCGTAGGAGTCGTTCGGCATGGTCGACAGGATCCGGCCGTTGCCCGACGGGGTGTCCGGGATCTGGAACCGGTCGCCGCCCGGCGCCGCCACGTCGGCGACGCGGTGCCCGTAGCTGGAGTAGTACGACTTCAGGTCCTGCACGCCCGTGGCCGTCACCGTCACCACGCCCGGCAGCTGGGTGGGCAGGTCCAGGCACTCGGACGGGTCGATGGTGCGCTCGACCGGGGTGGTGTCGTTCGGGCTGGAGCCGTCGACGATCGCGTCCGAGGCGAGGTCGTGGTTGGAGTTGCCGGCCGAGGCGATGTGCAGCGTGCCCCTGCGCTCGGCGTAGCGCGCGGCCCGGCGGACCGCCTCCACGACCGCGCCCTGGTCGGCGTCGTCCTCGCAGTTGTACAGGTACGGGTCGACGTAGTAGCTGTTGTTGGTGATCTCCACGCCCTTGTCGGCCGCGAAGACGAACGCGCAGATCACGGCCTCCGGGTAGAAGAGGCTGGTGTCGGGCTCGCTCACCTTGATGGAGGAGACCTTCACGCCCGGCGCCACGCCCGCCACGCCGACGCCGTTGCGCGCCGCGGCGATGGAGCCCGCGACGTGCGTGCCGTGGTAGTCACCGTCGGTGTACGGCCGCCAGGCGCCCTCGGAGGTGTCGGCCACCCCGCCGACGCAGTTCGCCGACTGGCCCGCCGAGAAGTTCGGGGCCAGGTCCGGGTGGGTGTCGTCCACGCCGGTGTCGATGACCGCGACGGTGACCTTGTCGCTGCCCGGGTTGACCTTCGCGGCCTCGTCCGCGCGGATGGCGCGCAGACCCCACAGGTCGGCCTCCATCGGCTCGCCCTCGGCGGCGGCCGTGGCCGCGCTGGTGCGGGCCGCCTCCGCCACGTACTGCGGGGCGCCGACCTCGGTCGTGCCCGCGGCCTTGAGGGGCGCGGTGCGGGTGGCGCCGGCGGAGTGCACGCCGCGCACCTCGCGCATCCGCTCGGCGAAGCCGGGGTTCGCCGAGTGGACGACGATCACGCCGATCTTCCGGTGGGTGACGACGACCGTCCCACCCGCCTTGGCTATCTCCCGCTCCACCCGCCTGATCGTGCCGGGGTGGGAGGAGGTGTTGACCACGTACGACAGCCGCTCGCCGTCCGCGGCCGCCGTCGCGGCCGCCGGGGCTCCGGTCTCCTGGGCCAGCGCCGTGCCGGCGCCCGGCAGCAGGGCCAGGGAGGCGGTCAGCGCCAGCCCGACCGGCACCGCGATGGCGCGGCGTCGGCTGGAGGGTCTCGATGCCATGGGTTCTCCGTGTCTGTGTGAACGTCCGTGTGAACGCAGGGGTCTCAACAAGCCGTTCGGTTATCGGATTTGACCGTACGGATGTATGACGACGGAAGCTATCGCTCACACAGGGGGAGCGGCAATGGCCGAACCGCCGACCGGATACCGGGCACCCGTTCCAACCGTGGCGTCCCGGCGGACGGCGCGGTCGTCGCGTACGCTGCGAGGCAGATGTCCAACCGTGGGAGGGGACCGCCGGCATGCTGCTGGACACCTACGGCCGGGTCGCCACCGATCTGCGCGTGTCGCTCACCGACCGGTGCAATCTGAGGTGCACCTACTGCATGCCCGAGGAGGGCCTGGAGTGGCTCGCCAAGCCCGACCTGCTCACGGACGACGAGATCGTCCGCCTGGTCCGCGTCGCGGTGACCCTGCTCGGCGTGGAGGAGGTGCGCTTCACCGGCGGCGAGCCGCTGCTGCGCCCGGGGCTGGTGGGCATCGTCGAGCGCTGCGCCGCCCTGGAGCCGCGCCCGAAGCTGTCGCTGACGACCAACGGCATCGGCCTGGAGCGCACCGCAGAAGCGCTGCGCGCGGCCGGACTGGACCGGGTCAACGTCTCCCTGGACACCCTCGACCCCGAGGTCTTTTCGCGGATGACCCGCCGCAGGCGCCACGCCGACGTCCTCGCCGGTCTGGCGGCCGCCCGTGCGGCGGGGCTCTCCCCGGTCAAGGTCAACGCCGTGCTGATGCCGGGCCTCAACGACACCGAGGCCCCCGACCTGCTCTCCTGGGCCGTCGAGCACTCCTACGAACTGCGTTTCATCGAGCAGATGCCGCTGGACGCCCAGCACGGCTGGCGTCGCGAGGGCATGATCACGGCGGGCGACATCCTCGCCTCCCTGCGCACCCGCTTCTCCCTCACCCCGGAGGGGGAGGACAGCCGGGGCTCGGCGCCCGCCGAGCGCTGGATCGTCGACGGCGGTCCGCACCGCGTCGGCGTGATCGCCTCCGTCACCAGGCCCTTCTGCCGCACCTGCGACCGCACCCGGCTGACGGCCGACGGACAGGTCCGCACCTGCCTCTTCGCCCGTGAGGAGTCGGACCTGCGCGGCGCGCTGCGCTCGGGCGCTGACGACGCCGAGATCGCCCGGCTGTGGAAGGCCGCGATGCGGGGCAAGAAGGCCGGCTCCGGCCTGGACGACCCGTCCTTCCTCCAGCCGGCCCGCCCGATGTCAGCGATCGGCGGCTGACCCCTCCGGCTCCTGTCCGCCCTCCCGGCCTCCGCCGCCCTCCCAGTCGGCGAGGGTCACCACGTCCTTCAGGAAGCCCCGCACCCCCAGAAAACGCGACAGGTACTCGCGGTGCTCCTCGCACGCCAGCCAGGTCTTCCGGCGCTCCGGGGTGTGCAGCTTGGGGTTGTTCCAGGCCAGCACCCACACGGCGGCCTCACGGCAGCCCTTGGCGGAGCAGACGGGGGTGGCGGCGTCGGACAGGGGTGCGGTCACGCGATCGGTCACGCCCCCATCCAAACACGGTCCGGACATGACGACGCCGGGCAGCCACGGGGGGAGCCGCCCGGCGTCGGTCCGTCGCTCCGACGGGGGATGCGGAGCGTGTACGCAGTATGGCACGCGCACCCGCCGCCGGGGCACCGGAACAGCATGATTGATCTGAGGTTTTCCTGAGCTTCCCGGCCGCGGTGGGGTCGCGGTGGATCAGTCGCGCCGGCCGGGTCCCGAGCGGCTCGGCTCCTGCCCCGGTTCCGGACGCCGGTGCTCCTGACGGTCAGGATCCCGTTCACCGCCTGGTTCCGCCCTGTGGTCCGCTCCCCGCCCGGCCTCCGGTTCGTCCCGCTCCAGCGGATCCTGCCGTATCGTGCGCGCCCCGGGGCCGGGCTCGTGCTCCCCGGTGCCCGCCGGGCGTTCGGCCGGTCCCAGTGCCGGCCGGGGCGGCGCGGAGACGAGGGAGTCGGGGATCGCGGGCGTGTTCTCCCGTCCCGCGTTGGCGATCACCACCGCCACGTACGGCAGGGCCGCGCCGAGCACCAGGGCCGCCACGGCGAGCGGACGCTGCACGTCCCACAGCATCACGGTCAGCAGGACCGCCGCGGTGCGTACCAGCATCGAGACCACATAGCGCCGCTCCCGGCCCCGGACGTCCTCCGCCAGCCCCTGCCGGGCCCCGGTGATCCGGAAGACCTCGGGACCGCGCTGCCTGCGCCTCACACTCACCACCTGCTCCTGCGGCCGGTATCCGGGAGCGTTCCCGCCTGGTTCCCGGCCTTTTCCACACTACGCCCCGACTCCGCCGCATACGACGTCGGGTAGAGGGCACCCGATGCGCCGGGGACGGCTCCCACCCGGACGGCTCATCGGCCGTGCGGAGGAAGCGCCCCACCGCACGAACCGAACGCGCTGCGCACGGAGCGCGACGCACGAGGAGGCGACATGAGCTGGTTGTGGGCGATCATCGTGGGTCTGGTCCTGGGTGTGCTGGCCCGCGCCATCCTTCCCGGCAGGCAGAACATCCCGCTGTGGCTGACCGCCATTTTCGGAATCATCGGCAGCGTCATCGGGAACGCCGTGGCCAGTGGGATCGGAGTGGACGACACCGCGGGCATCGACTGGATCCGGCACCTGCTCCAGCTTGCCGGAGCCGTTCTGATCGTCGCGCTGGGCACGCCCCTGTACGCCAAGATCAGGGGCGGGGACAGGCGGACGGCCTGACGTACCGGACACCCCGGGGCAGGGGGACGGTGCGGGAACGCACCGTCCCCCTCGCGCGGCCGCTCACACACCCCGGCTGACGGAGCTCATGTTGAAGTCCGGCACGCGCAGGGCGGGCATCGCCGCCCGGGTGAACCAGTCCGACCACTCGCGCGGCAGGGTGCGCTCGGTCCGCCCCGCCTCGGTGGCCCTGGACAGCAGGTCGACCGGCGACTCGTTGAAGCGGAAGTTGTTCACCGCGCCCGTGACCTCGCCGTTCTCCACCAGATAGACGCCGTCGCGGGTCAGCCCCGTCAGCAGCAGCGTCGCCGGGTCCACCTCGCGGATGTACCACAGGCAGGTCAGCAGCAGGGCCGGACCGTCGTGCCCGGAGCCGGCGACCATCTCCTCCAGCGAGGCGGTGCCGCCCGCGTCCAGGACCAGGTTGTCGATCCCCGGCGCCACCGGCAGGCCCGTAAGCTCCGCCGAATGCCGGGTGGTCAGCAGATGGCGCAGCTCGCCGTCGCGCATCCAGTCGGTGGCGCGCAGCGGCAGGCCGTTGTCGAAGACCGAGGCGTCGTCGCCGGAGGAGTGCGCGATCACGAACGGCGACGCCTCCAGGCCGGGAGCGCCCGGATCGCTGTAGAGCCTCAGCGGCAGCTCCGACAACCGCTCGCCCACCCGGGTACCGCCGCCGGGCCTGCTGAACACCGTGCGTCCCTCGGCGGCGTCGCGCCCCGCCGACGACCACATCTGGTAGATCAGCAGGTCCGCCACGGCACTGGGCGGCAGCAGCGTCTCGTACCGCCCGGCCTCCAGCTCCACCTGCCGCCCGGCCCACTCCAGCCGCCGCGCCAGCTCCGCGTCCAGCGCCAGCGGGTCGACGTCGGCGAAGTCGCGGGTCGCCCGCCCCGCCCACGCCGACCGGGTGCGGTCGGGGGACTTGGCGTTGACCTCCAGGGTGCCGGTCGGCTGGTCGTGGCGCAGCCGCAGTCCGGTGGAGGTGCCCAGGTAGGTGGAGACCATCTGGTGGTGCGCGAAGCCGTACAGTTCCCGGCCCTCGGAGCGGGCCCGTGCGAAGGACTCGCCCAGCGCCGGGGCGAAGGAGTCGAACACCGACGAGGACGTCTCGGCCGGGGCCGAGGTGAAGTCGGCGGAGGCGGGCGTGTCCTCCACCAGCGGCCGGGCGTCCTCGGCCGGGCCCGCCGTACGCGCCGCCTCCTCGGCGGCCCGCACCAGCGGCTCGATGTCGTCGTCGGTGACGGCCGAGCGGGAGACCACCCCCGACGCCGTCCCCTCGGAACCGTCGACGGTCGCGACGACGGTGAGGGTGCGGCCGCGGGTGACACCGTTGGTGGTCAGCGTGTTGCCCGCCCACCGCAGGTTGGCGGTGGACTCCTCGTCGGCGATGACCACGCAGCCGTCGGCCCGCGACAGCGCCAGGGCGCGCTCGACGACCTCGTGGGGGGCGGGGGGCTTCGTCATCGGCCGGCCTCCTGGGCGGTGTTGAGGATGTTGACGCCGCGGAAGAGCGCGGAGGGGCAGCCGTGCGAGACGGACGCGACCTGGCCCGGCTGGGCCTTGCCGCAGTTGAACGCGCCGCCGAGCACATACGTCTGCGGCCCGCCCACGGCCTCCATCGAGCCCCAGAAGTCGGTGGTGGTGGCCTGGTAGGCCACGTCGCGCAGCTGCCCGGCGAGCCGTCCGTTCTCGATCCGGAAGAAGCGCTGCCCGGTGAACTGGAAGTTGTGGCGCTGCATGTCGATCGACCAGGAGCGGTCGCCGACCACGTAGATCCCCCGCTCCACCCGGGAGATCAGCTCCTCGGTGGACGGCCCGTCCGGATCGGGCCGGAGCGAGACGTTCGCCATGCGCTGCACGGGGACGCTGGAGGGGGAGTCGGCGTAGGCGCAGCCGTTGGAGCGGCCCAGCCCGGTCAGCTTCGCCATCCGCCGGTCGAGCTGGTAGCCCACCAGGATCCCGTCCCTGATCAGGTCCCAGGACTGCGCCTCGACGCCCTCGTCGTCGTAGCCGATGGTGGCCAGCCCGTGCTCGGCGGTGCGGTCACCGGTGACGTTCATGACCGGCGAGCCGTACTTCAGCGTGCCGAGCCCGTCGGGCGTGGCGAAGGAGGTGCCCGCGTACGCCGCCTCGTAGCCCAGCGCCCGGTCCAGCTCGGTGGCGTGGCCGATCGACTCGTGGATCGTCAGCCACAGGTTGGAGGGGTCGACCACCAGGTCGTAGGAGCCCGCCTCCACACCGGGCGAGCGCATCTTCTCGGCCAGCAGCTCCGGGATGAGCGCCAGCTCCGCGTCCCAGTCCCAGCCGGTGCCGGTCATGTACTCCCAGCCCCGGCCGGCGGGCGGGGCCAGGGTCCGCATCGAGTCGAAGTCGCCGGAGTCGGTCACGGACACGGCCGTCAGCTCCGGGTGCAGACGGACGCGCTGCTGGGTGGTGACGGTGCCGGCGGTGTCCGCGTAGAACTTGTTCTCCTGCACGGTCAGCAGGGAGGCGTCCGCGTGCGAGACGCCGTCCGCCCCCAGCAGCCGCTCGCTCCACTGGGCCAGCAGGGCGGTCTTCTCCGCGTCCGGCACGTCGAACGGGTTGACCTCGTAGGCGGAGACCCAGGTGCGCTCACCGTGCACCGGCTCGTCCGCCAGTTCCACCCGTCCGCCCATCGCCCACCGCTCCCCGGCGGAGCCGCTCCGCGCGGCCGCGCCGCCGGCGGCCTCGGCGACCCTCGCCGACAGCTTCGCCATCTCCACGGCCCGGCCCGCCACCTTCGCGGCGGCGTCCATCGTCAGGTCCACCCCCGAGGCGAAACCCCACGCGCCGTCGTGCACCACGCGTACCGCGTATCCGGCGTCGGTGATGTCCGACGACCCGGCCGGCTTCGCGTCGCGCAGCCGCCAGGAGGCGCTGCGGTTCCGCTCGAAACGGAAGTCGGCGTGCTCGGCCCCCAGCGCCCGGGCCCGTGCGAGCGCCGCGTCGGCGAGCGCGCGCAGCGGCAGCGCCAGGAAGGACTCATCGATCTCGTGCACCACGGACGTTCCTCCTTGTCGATGCATGACCGCAGTGAACCATGCCCCACCGGCCGGCCGCGGCCGATGAACGGCGGTCGCGGCCCCGGCGGGGCCTACCCTGGCCGGTGAAGGAGCGGGGGAGCGAAGAGAGAAGTACCGGGGAGGGGAACATGGGGGACGGGGACGAGAACCGGCCGGGCTTTCCGTGGGTGTGGCTGCTGCCGCAGCTCGCCGTGCTGGCGGGGCTGACGGTCTGGGGCGCCGCGGTGTACCCGAGCCTGCCGGAGAGGGTGCCGCAGCACATCGGCCCCGGCGGGATCGACGCCTGGGCGGACAAGTCCGTCGGCGCGGTCTTCCTCCCGGTCCTGATATACGCCGGGACCGTCGCGGTGATGGCCGCCACCTCGGCGGCGGCGCTGCGGATGCGCACCGAGGACGAACTCGCCCCCGACGAGCGGGCCTCATCCCTGGTCAACCGCCCCGCCACCCGCGCCTCGGCGCTGCGGACGGCCAGGGCCACGCTCCTGCTCGGATTCTGCATCGGCCTGTCGATCGCCGTGACGTGCGCGGTGATGTGGCGCACCGAACCGGACCCGCAGGTGTCCGCCTGGCTGTTCGCCGCGGTGCTCGCACCGCTGGCGCTCGGCCTGGTGCCCGTGCTCGCCGCGGCCGTCCGGGACCGCCGCGAGAGCCGCGAGGGCCGGAGGTGAACCGGCCGCCGGTGTGTTCGCGCGGTGCTCCGGGGTACTCGCGGCCGGGCCGGCCCGCGCGCCGGCCCACCGGAGAGAGAACCGCTGGAGGGAGCGTGCCGTGAGCGACTACTCAGGGCCCTACGACGGCAGGCAGCACGACCCGTCCGAGATGAGGACCGGCGCGGGCAGGGAGCGGAACGAGGGGGAGAAGGAGCGGCGCCCCGAAGGGGAGGAGCGGTCCGCGCGGACCGGACGCGAACGCCCCGGGGACGAGGGCGAGGGCGAGGAGGCCGGGGAGGGGGACCGCGGCCCGGGCGCCGGGCCCGCCGTCACCGGCCCGCCGCCTGCCCCGGAGGGCTGATCCGGCTGGTCCGGGGCAGGCGCCCCGTTCGCCGGTCCCCGGCGGAGCCGCTCCGTTTCACCGGCCTTCCGCGCCGTCCGGCTCCCCGGCGGGGGTCTTGAAGCCCGAGGTGTCCAGGTCGCAGCCGAAGGGCTCGGGGATGCCCAGCGGTTCCCCGAAGGGGGTGGTCAGCCGCGAGTCGTAACCCCGCTCGGACGGGCGCCAGAACACCGTGGCGGCCTGCTCCTCCATGTCCAGCAGCAGGTACACGGGCACGCCGCTGCGGCCGTACGCCGAGACCTTGTCGGTCCGGTCGGTCTCGCGGGTGGAGTCGGAGGTCAGCTCCGCCACCAGGGAGAGCGCCTCACCGTCGACATACCGCTCCTCCGTCCGGAACGCGCTTGCGGCCGCAACGTAGACATCGGGTCCGTAGGCTCGCTCGGCGCGGGGGAAGGCGAACAGGAAGGGTGCGTGGTCGACCGTGTGTCCAGGGGGCAGATGCGGCTCCAACTGGCTTCGCAGCGACTGCATGATCGGCAGGTAGAACCCCCTTGACCACGGCGACATGACGATGTTCCCCCCGATGATCTCCGCCCGGTAACCGTCGGGCACCTCCATGTCCAGCAGAGTGCGGCACAGCGCCCGGAAGCGGGCGGTGCCGGAGGGAACGTCTATGGCCGTCGGTCGTTCGAGCATCACTGTCATGATGCGCCTCCTCGCGCTCTTGCACCATGCGCGACCCAGGGTAGTGGGCCAAAACGCTGTGTGTTCGTCCGATTCCCGTACAGTCGCTCCCTGTACGGGTCCTGGGGCCGGGTGTACGCCCCGGCCCGGAGCGGCTTTCTGTAGGAACCCCACAGGACCCCGGCAGAGCCCCTGTCGGGGACCCGTTCTCCGGCGCGCGGGACCGGACGATAGTTTCTTGCGGAGTACCTGCTCCCTACGGAAGAGGGTGTTCCCTTGAGCCGCTCGGTTCTCGTCACCGGAGGCAACCGCGGCATCGGCCTGGCCATCGCCCGGGCGTTCGCCGACGCGGGCGACAAGGTCGCCGTCACCTACCGGTCGGGTGAGCCGCCGGAGGGTTTCTGCGCCGTCAAGTGCGACATCAACGACGCCGAGCAGGTGGAGCAGGCCTACAAGGAGGTCGAGGAGAGGCAGGGCCCGGTCGAGGTGCTGGTCGCCAACGCAGGTGTCACCCGGGACCAGTTGCTCCTGCGGATGTCCGAGGAGGACTTCACCTCCGTGGTGGAGACCAACCTCACCGGCACCTTCCGGGTCGTCAAGCGCGCCTGCCGGGGCATGCTCCGCGCCCGCAGGGGCCGCATCGTGCTGATCTCCTCCGTCGTCGGCCTGCTGGGCTCGGCGGGGCAGGCCAACTACGCCGCCTCCAAGGCCGGCCTGGTCGGCTTCGCCCGCTCGGTCGCCCGGGAGCTGGGCTCCCGCAACATCACCTGCAACGTGGTCGCGCCGGGCTTCGTGGACACCGACATGACGCGTGCGCTCACCGACGAGCAGCGCGCCAGGATCGTCGAACAGGTGCCGCTGGGCCGCTACGCCCGGCCCGAGGAGATCGCCTCCTCGGTGCGCTTCCTGGCCTCGGAGGAGGCCGCGTACATCACCGGAGCCGTCATTCCCGTGGACGGCGGATTGGGCATGGGTCACTGAACGTCATGAGCGGACTTCTCGCCGGAAAGCGCATCCTGGTCACCGGGGTGCTCACCGACTCCTCGATCGCCTTCCACGTCGCCCGGCTGGCGCAGGAGGAGGGCGCCGAGGTCGTCCTCACCGGTTTCGGGCGGCTGTCGCTGGTGCAGCGCATCGCCAAGCGGCTTCCCAAGGAGGCCCCGGTGATCGAGCTGGACGTGCAGAACAGCGAGCACCTGGACACCCTGGCCGGCAAGGTCGCCGAGCACCTCGGCGAGGGCGTCGGGCTGGACGGTGTCGTGCACTCCATCGGCTTCGCGCCGCAGGACGCGCTGGGCGGCAACTTCCTCAACACCGGCTGGGAGTCGGTCGCCACGGCCGTCGAGGTCTCGGCGTACTCCCTGAAGTCGCTGACCATGGCCCTGCTGCCGCTGCTGGAGAAGCGCGGCGGCTCGGTCGTCGGCATGGACTTCGACGCGCAGGTGGCCTGGCCCAAGTACGACTGGATGGGCGTGGCCAAGGCCGCCCTGGAGTCCACCTCCCGCTACCTCGCCCGCGACCTGGGGGACAAGGGCATCCGCTGCAACCTGGTGTCGGCCGGGCCCATCAAGTCCATGGCGGCCAAGTCCATCCCGGGCTTCGAGGAGCTGGCGGACGTGTGGAAGACCCGCGCCCCGATCGGCTGGGACCTCACCGATCCCGAGCCCGCCGCGCGCGGCGTGGTCGCCCTGCTCTCGGACTGGTTCCCGAAGACGACCGGCGAGATCGTGCACGTGGACGGCGGCGTGCACATGATGGGCGCGTAGCGCGCCCGCGATCGGACGCACCCCGGGGCCGCCCCCGGTCCCGCGCCGGGACCGGGGGCGGCCCGGTGTACGTGCCGCGCCGGAGCCGGGGCCCGGGCGCGGGTCAGTCGGGGGCGCCGGAGCCCCGGCAGGTCCGGGCGTACGAGCCCGCCTCCCGCGCGGCCGTCTCCGCGTCGCGTTCGGCGATGGCGTCCACCAGCCGCCCGTGGTCCAGGTACCCCTCCGAGCGCAGCTCCTCTCCCACGTCGTTGCGGAGGAAGGTGCGCACGACGGTGCCGAGGTCGGCGTAGAGGGCGGTGAGGACCTCGTTGTGGGACGCCCTGACGATCGCCAGGTGCAGTGTGACGTCGGCCTCCACGAAGCGTTCCACCTCGCCCGTCTCCCAGGCCGCCTCGCGCCGGCGCAGCAGTGTCCGCAGCTGGCGCAGGTCCTGCTCGGTGCGGCGGTGCGCGGCCAGCCGTGCGGCCTCGGCCTCCAGCGCCGAGCGCAGCTCGGCCACGTCGCGGGGGTCGGCGTCCGCGAAACGGCGGTGCATCACCCCGGCGAGTTCGCTGGTGGCCACCACATAGGTTCCCGAGCCCTGCCGGATGTCCAGCAGTCCGTTGTGGGCGAGGGCCCGTACGGCCTCGCGTACGGTGTTGCGGGCCACGCCGAGCTGTTCGACCAGCTCGGGCTCGGTCGGGATGCGGGAGCCCACCGGCCACTCGCCGGAGGTGATCTGGTCGCGCAGGGCGTCGATGACCTGGTCGGCCAGGGCGGAGCGGCGGGGCGAGGTCAGAGGCATGGCACTTCCCGGGTCGGCGGGTGCGGTGGGCACGGCGGGCGAGCGGAGAGGCGCACCAAGTGGCCTCGATTCATCCGATGATTCTATGATGCATGTCATGGCTGACGATCCCGTGACCATCGACCGCCGGGCCGGAGGGGGGAACCCGGACAGCGTAGGCACCCACGCCGCTCCGGGCGCTTCGCCGGGTGCGGCCGCGAGCGCCTCCCCGTGGGCGCGGCGGCTGCTGGTCGCGGGCGTCGTCCTCGCCGCCTTCAACCTGCGCCCCGCCATCACCGCGCTCGGCCCGCTCCTGGCGGAGGTCCGCGAAGCGCTGGCGATGAACGGCACCGTGGCCGGGCTGCTGACCTCCGCGCCCGCCCTCTGCTTCGCGGTCTTCGGCGGCGCCGCACCCCGGCTGGCCCGCCGCTGGGGCCCGGCCACCGTGGTGCTCGCCGGAATGGCCGCCGTCACCGCCGGGCTGGCGCTGCGCCCCCTCGCCGGCGGAACGGCCTGGTTCCTGGCCTCCAGCGCACTGGCGCTGGCGGGCATCGCGGCCGGCAACGTCCTGATGCCGGTGGTCGTCAAGCGCTGGTTCCCCGACCGGATCGGCCCGATGACCGGCCTGTACTCCATGGCGCTCTCCGTGGGCACCGCCGCGGCCGCCGCCCTCACCGTCCCGGCGGTCCGGGCGCTGGACGGCGACTGGCGCCTCGGACTCGGGATGTGGGCGCTGCCCGGCGCCCTGGCCCTGCTGGTGTGGGCACCGGTCGTACGCGGCGCCCGCACCCGTACCGCCGCATCCGCCGGCCCCGGGGCCGGTGCCGGGACCGGCGAGGACGGTCCCGGTGCCGGGCTCCGCATCACCCGCTCCGTCACCGCCTGGTCGCTCGGCGTCTTCTTCGGCTTCCAGGCCACCGCCGCCTACGTCGTCATGGGATGGCTGCCGCAGATCTTCCGCGACGCCGGGGTCGCCGCCCCCACCGCCGGCCTGCTGCTGGCGGTCACCATGGGGATGAGCATCCCCCTGTCCTACGTGCTGCCGCGGATCGCCGCCCGGCTCGGCCACCAGGGCCCCCTCGTGGCAGTCCTGGCCTGCTGCGGACTGGGCGGATACGCCGGGCTGTGGTTCGCCCCCGCGCAGGGGGCCTGGGCCTGGGCGCTGCTGCTGGGCCTCTCCAACTGCGCCTTCCCTCTCGTCCTCACCATGATCGGGATGCGGGCGCGGACCGGCGCCGGGGTCGCCAAGCTCTCCGCGTTCGCCCAGGGCACCGGCTACCTGATCGCCGTTCCCGGACCGCTGCTGGTCGGAGCCCTCCACCAGCACACCGGGGGCTGGCACGCCCCCCTGGCGCTGATGGCCGCCCTGATGGCCGCCCAGCTCGCGGTGGGCCTGGTGGCGGGCCGGGACCGATGCGTCGAGGACGGCGGCTGAGTGCGACACTGGGCGCATGCCAGTGCTCGAACCCAACCCGCCCAACGGCCAGAAGAAACTGCTCCTCGTCCTCGGCGCGATGCTCGGCGTCACGGTCGTGATCGGCGTCCTCGCCTCCCTCATCGCCCCGTAGCCGTACCGGCCGGTCCCGGCCGCGGCCGCACGGCGCCACCGCCGGGGCCGCCGCCGGGGCCGCCGCCCGACGGGGCCCGGTGGCGCCGTGGTGGGGCAGGCCCCACCATCCCCTAGGGGGCCGGGCTCAGGGGGCAATGGGTGGATCACCGGATGGAGCGGCCGCCCCGCGGTCCGTAGCGTCGAAGCACACCGCCCAAGACGCCACGGAAGACGACGGAGGCGAGCCGATGACGGCCCACGCACCCACCCGGCACACCCCCCGGCCGACGGCCGGCGGCGCGGACGCACGGCTGCCGTGGTGGGCCGCGGCGCTGCCCGTGGTCGCCTTCGTGGTGCTGCTGGCCCTGCTCGGCGGCGCGGGCGAGGCCGAGGCCGCCGACGCCGGGTCCCGGGGGTACCTCGCGGATCTGCTGGGCCGGCTCTGGGAACTCCTGTCGCGCTGACCGGCCGGCCGCCTCCGCCCGCGCGGTCACCCGGTCGGGGAGGGTCCCCAACTCCCCGCGCCACACGCCGCCGTTCGTGCGAAGCTGGAGGCATGAGCGCCGATGTGTCACGCAGGATCGTCATCCTCCGACATGCCAAAGCCGACTGGCCCGACGACGTGGCCGACCACGACAGGCCCCTCGCGGAACGGGGGCGCAGGGACGCACCGGCCGCCGGCCGCTGGCTCGCCGCCAGCGGCATTCTCCCCGACCTCACCCTCTGCTCCACCGCCGCCCGCACCCGCGAGACCTGGAAACTGGTCGTCCACGAACTGCCGCGGCGGCCGAGGACGGTCTACGAGAAGCGGCTCTACGAGGCCTCGCTCGGCGAACTGATCGCGGTGGTCAACGAGGTGCCGGACGACGTCGTGGACCTCATGCTCGTCGGCCACAACCCCGGCATGCACGCCATGGCCGACGCCCTCGCCGGAGAGGCCGAGGAGGACGCCAGGAGCCGGCTCGACCGCATCGGCTTCCCCACCTCCGCCGCGGCCGTGGTCTCCTTCACCGGCTCCTGGAAGTCCGTGGAACTCGGGACCGGCCGCCTCGAGGCGCACTGGGCGCCCCACGACTGACACCCCGCGGCCGTCACCGCACGTCCGGCACCGCACGACCGATGCCGGGCGGCGGGGGACGGCTACGGGCCCCACCGGACCGGCGGGCCCGCGGAAGCTCCGCGCCAGGCGGCCTCAGACCGCGGTGTCGGCCGCCTCGACCTCCTCGCGCGTGACGCCCAGCAGGTACAGCACGGTGTCCAGGAACGGCACGTTCACCGCGGCGTGCGCGGCCTCCTGCACCACCGGCTTGGCGTTGAAAGCGACCCCGAGTCCGGCGGTGTTGAGCATGTCCAGGTCGTTGGCGCCGTCGCCGATCGCCACGGTCTGGGCCAGCGGCACTCCGGCCTCCGCGGCGAAGCGGCGCAGCAGCCGGGCCTTGCCCGCCCGGTCCACGACCTCCCCGACGACCCGGCCGGTCAGCTTCCCGTCCACGATCTCCAGGGTGTTGGCCGAGGCGAAGTCCAGCCCCAGCCGCTCCCGCAGATCATCGGTGACCTGTGTGAAACCGCCCGAGACCACCCCGACCTGATAGCCCAGGCGCTTGAGCGTGCGGATGAGGGTGCGAGCTCCCGGCGTGAGCCGGACCTCGGAGCGCACCTTGTCGACGACCGACTCGTCCAGCCCCTCCAGCAGCGCCACCCGGGCGTGCAGCGACTGCTCGAAGTCCAGCTCGCCGCGCATCGCGGCGGCGGTCACCTCGGCGACCTTCTCCTCGCAGCCGGCATGCGCCGCGAACAGCTCGATCACCTCGTCCTGGATGAGCGTGGAGTCCACGTCCATCACCACCAGGCGCTGCGCCCGGCGGTGCAGCCCGGCGGCGACGACGGCGACGTCCACACCCAGGGCCGCCGCCTTCGGGGCCAGAGCGGTGCGCAGCTCCTCCGTCCCGGTGCCGGACACCGCGAACTCCACCGCCGTGACCGGGTACTTCGCCAGCCGGAAGATCCGGTCGATGTTGCCGCCGACGCCGGTTATCCGGGCGGCGATGGCGGCCGTGGCCTCGGCGGTCAGCGGATGGCCGAGCACGGTGACGTGGGAGCGGCCGGTGCCGCGCGGCCGGTTGTCGCCCCGGCCGGAGATGATCTCCGCCTGGAGCCGCATCGACTCCGCCCAGGAGTGCACGGTCGCCCGCAGCCCTCCCTCGGCGCCGCTCCCGCCCGGCGTGGTGACCAGGGCACACAGGGTGATGCGGCCGCGGGTGACGACCTGCTCGATGTCTATGACGTCCAGCGAGTAGGCGGCCAGCGTCTCGAAGAGACCTGCGGTGATGCCCGGCCGGTCCTTGCCGAAGATCTTCACCAGGAGGGTGGGGGTGTCGGCGTCCGCTCCGGCGG
>NZ_JAKMAY010000088.1:0-19235 GCF_022015835.1 Streptomyces sp. ICN903
GGTCACCCCGGTCGGGGTCCCCTGGGAGGACCTGCCGCCCGTCGACGCCGTGGTGATCTCCCACAACCACTACGACCACCTCGACGCCCCCACCCTCAGGCGCCTGCCGCGCGACACCCCCCTGTTCGTCCCCGCCGGGCTCGGCGCCTGGTGCCGCAGGCGCCGCTTCACCCGCGTCACCGAACTGGACTGGTGGGAGGCGGCCGAGCTGCCCTCCCCGGGCGGCGGCTCCGTCCGCTTCGACTTCGTCCCCGCCCACCACTGGTCCCGGCGCACCCTCACCGACACCTGCCGCTCGCTGTGGGGCGGCTGGGTGCTCACCGACCGCCACGGGCAGCGGATCCACTTCGCCGGCGACACCGGCTACGGCCACTGGTTCACCGAGATCGGCCACCGCTACCCCGGCATCGACCTCGCCCTGCTGCCGATCGGCGCCTACGCGCCGCGCCGGATGCTCCGCCCGGTGCACACCGACCCGGAGGAGGCCGTACAGGCCTGCCTGGACCTCGGCGCCCGCCGCATGGCCCCCATGCACTGGGCCACCTTCCTGCTCTCGGCCGAGCCGCCGCTGGAGCCGCTGAGCCGGGTACGGGCCGCCTGGGCCGCGACGGGGCGTCCGCGCGAGGACCTGTGGGACATGCCGGTCGGGGCCTCCAGGATCCTGGAACAGCCGGACCCGCACCCGGAGCCCGGCCTCGGCCCGGACCCCGGCGCCCGGTCCCTCTAGCGCGGAACCCGTGCCGGGCGCAGCCGCCGCCACACCGAGGGCGCCGCACCGACCAGCAGCGTCAGGCCGACCGCCGCGGCCACGCCCTGCCACGGCTCGGGGAACAGCGACCCGCCCAGGATCCCGATCAGCTGGTAGGTCGCCGTCCACACCAGGCAGGCCGGCGCGGCGCCGCGCACGAACCGCCGCACCGGCACCCGCGACAGCAGGCAGGCCACCATCACCGGGATCCGCCCGGCCGGCACCAGCCGGGAGAGGACCAGCACCGTCACGCCGTGCTCGTCCAGCTTCCGCCGCGAGGCCTCCAGCCGTTCCGGCTCGGCCCGCTCGCGCATCCGCTCCAGCCAGCGCGCCCCGTTCCTGGAGTGACCGCCGCGCCGCCCGAGCCAGTACAGCAGCAGATCGCCCAGGAACGCCGCCAGCGACGCGACGGCGAACACCAGCAACAGCGGGAGGGCCGGAGGACTGCGGTGGAACGCCACCGCCGACGCCGCGCTGACCAGCGCACCCGTCGGCACCACCGGCACCAGCGCGCCGAACGCCACCAGCAGGAACAGCGACGGATAGCCCACCGCGCCGGGCGCCACCTGACCCGGTATCTCCCGCACCGCGCCCAGCAGTGCGTCCATCACCCCGCCGCCTCCAGCCGTACGCTCTCGCCGTGCCCCAGCCGGTGCACCGCCGCGGCGGGGGCCGAACGCGCCGCCAGTCGCACGAACTCGTCACCGGGGGAGTGGAACTCGTGCGGCCGGACCGCGTCCAGACCGATCGGCCAGTACGTCCCGTAGTGCACCGGCACCGCCAGCGGCGCCCCCAGCCGGGCCAGCGCCTCGGCGGCCCGGCGCGCGTTCATGTGCCCGTCGCCCAGCTTCGGCCCCCAGCCGCCGACGGGCAGCAGCGCCGCGTCCACCGGGCCGACCGCCTCCGCCATGGAGTCGAACAGCCCCGTGTCACCGGCGAAGTACGTCCTGGAATCCCCCTCGACCACATAACCCAGGGCGGGCGCCCGGTGCGGCCCGTACGGCAGCCGCCGCCCGTCGTGCTCCGCGGGCACCGCGCGGACGGTCACGTCCCCGGCCCGCACCCGCTCGCCCACGTCCACCTCCTCGATCCGCAGCCGCCCCGCCAGCCGCCGCAGCCCCGCCACCGAGGCGAGCGCGCCGCGCGGCACCACCACCCGGGTGCCGGGCGCCAGCCGGGCCAGGGAGGGCAGATGCAGATGGTCGGCGTGCAGATGGGAGACCACCACCAGGTCAACCCGCGCCGCCGACTCCGGCGGCGGCTGTCCGCGCCGCCTGCGCAGGTGGGCCAGCCGCCGGACGAACACCGGGTCGGTCAGCACCGTCACGCCGCGGTCGCGCACCGTCGCCGTGGCATGGCCCCACCACGTGATCTCCGCGGGCACCGGACCCTCCTTCCCTCCGCTCGCCCCTTCCCCGTACCGATCCTCTCATCACACCCCCGTGCTTCCGGGAGCCTTCGCGAAGAGACCGGACGCGCCCCCGGCAGCGGGAGGCGCTGTGGAAAAGTGGGACGTGCCGGACCGGGTGCGGCGGTTTCCGGCGCGCGGGGAGCATGGACGTCCCCGGCGCGGAGAACGCGGACGGCAGGGGCCGGCCGGTCCCGGCGCGGGACCGGCCCGGGGGTCCGGAGGCCCGGAGGAGGAAAGGCGGACGGCGTGCGGATGGCGGCCTGGCGCAGGGCGGGCGGCGCGGTGCTGCGCGTCCTGGTGGTGTGGGCGGTGAGCACCCTCACCATGCTGGTGCTGGCCGGTGTGCTCCCCGACTTCCGGCTCCAGTCCGCCGACGGCGACAGCGCCACCAGCATCGGGGTCACCGCCGCCCTCGGGGCCGGCGCCTTCGGCCTGCTCAGCGCACTGGTGTGGCCCGTGCTGGTCAGAGCCCTGCTGCTGGTGCCCGCCCTGGTGCTGGGCCTGCTGGTGTTCTTCCTCAACGGCTCGCTGCTGTGGCTGGCACTCGCCCTCCTGCCCGACTACCGGGGCGAGACCGACCCGCAGACCGCCGTGGTCGTCGCCGCCGCGATGTCCGCCGCCTCCTCGGCGGCCAACACCTTCCTGGCCGTCCGCGACGACCGGGCCTACCGGCGGCGCCTGGCCCGGCTCGCCGACCGCCGCTGGCGCCGCTCCGGGCGCCGCCGGATGCCCGCCACCCCCGGCACCGTCTTCCTCCAGCTCGACGGGATCGGCCACGACGTACTGCGCGACGCGGCCACCACCCCCGCCGGCGGCGAACCGCTGATGCCGAACATCGCCGCCATGCTCCGCGACACCCACCGCCTCGTCCCCTGGCACACCGACTGGTCCAGCCAGACCGGCGCCAGCCAGCTCGGCATCCTGCACGGCTCCAACGAGGACGTGCCCGCCTTCCGCTGGTACGAGAAGGAGACCGGCGAGGTGGTCATCAGCAACAGGCCCTCCAGCGCCGCCCGGCTCCAGCGCCGCGCCGCCGAACACAGCGGCGAGCCCGGACTGCTCGCCCACGACGGCGCCAGCCGCGGCAACCTCTTCAGCGGCGGGGCCGCCCAGGTGGCCCTGGTGCTCTCCGTCTCCGCCCGGCGCGGCCGGCACAACCGGTCGCGCGCCGGGTACTTCGCGTACTTCTCCGACCCGGCCAACGCCACCCGTACGGCAGCCTCCTTCGCCGCCGAGGTCGTCCGCGAGATCGTCCAGTCCACCCGGGCCAGGCTGCGCGGGGACAGTCCGCGGGTGCCGCGCGGCGGTCTCTACCCGTTCATCCGGGCCTTCGCCACCGTCGTCCAGCGGGACGTGGTGGTCGCCTCCGTCCTCGGCGACATCCTCAGCGGGCGCACCGCCGTCTACGCCGACCTCGTCGCCTACGACGAGGTGGCCCACCACTCCGGGCCGCGCGGCCGCGACACCCACCAGGTGCTGCGGCGCCTGGACCGGTCCGTCGGCCTGATCGCCAAGGTCGCCGCCCAGGCTCCCCGGCCCTACCGCTTGGTGCTCCTGTCCGACCACGGGCAGAGCCCCGGCGAGACCTTCGCCTCCCACTACGGGCTCACCCTGGAGGACCTGGTCCGCGCCGGATGCGGGCTGCCGGTCTCCCGGCGGGCCAGGCACACGGCCAGCGGCGCCGAGGCCCGCGCCGCCGCCCGCGCCGCCCTGCACCGGCCCGAGGACGGGCACGGCGCCGAACCCCACTGGCCCGCCCCCACCTCCGACCCGGTGGTGCTGGGCTCGGGCAACCTCGGGCTGATCTCCTTCCCCGGCATCCCCGGGCGGGCCACCCGCGAGGAGATCGACCGCCGCCACCCCGCCCTGCTGCGCACCCTCGCCAACCACCCCGGCATCGGCTTCCTGCTGGTGGACACCGAGCGCCACGGGCCGGTGGTGCTCGGCCCCAAGGAGAGCGAACACCGCCTGGACACCGGCGAGATCACCGGCGAGGACCCCCTGAAGCCCTACGGCCCGCGCGCCGCCGCCCTGGTGCGGCGCACCGCGCGCTTCCCGCACGCCGCCGACATCATGGTCAACTCGGCCCTCGACCAGGCCACCGGAGCCGTCCACGCCTTCGAGCAGCAGATCGGCTCCCACGGCGGCCTGGGAGGCGAGCAGTCCCGGGCCTTCATCCTCTACCCGCGCCTGCTGTCCCCGCCGGACGCGGACGGCGAGCCGGTCGGCGCCGAGCAGGTCCACCGGGTGCTGCGCGGCTGGCTGGACGAGGCCCAGGCCGCCCAGGCGGTGACCGCGCCCTTCATCCCGGCCCGCGCGCCCCTGCGCTGACCGGGCCGACCGCGGTCGTCCGGCCGAGTCCACCGGACCCGACAAAAAGTGTGCCAAGCGTCCTGTATTACCTCAGCGGTAATCGACCCCCGCGCGGCCCGGGGGCAGGGTGAGGGCATCGGGTCCCGGCCGACGTACTCCGGCCGGAACCCGGCCTCCGGCCCGTGGCCCGTGCGTACGGCCGGAGCGTCCCGCACCGCGCCCACAGCGCACCAGCACCGCACCCGAGACGACGGAGGCCGATCCGCCATGTCCGCCACTTCGCCCGAGACCTTCCGCACCGCCCGCCCCGCCCGCGCCCCGCTGCCCCTGCTGCGGCGGCTCCTCGCCCTGGACGCGGCGGTCACCCTCACCAACGCCGCCGCCTACCTGGCTCTGTCCGGCTTCCTCGGACGGCTGCTGGGAGTGGGAGCCGGCCTGCTGCTGGGCGCCGGAGCCTTCCTGCTGCTGTACGGCGCCGGGGTCGGCTTCCTGGCGAGCCGGCCCGTTCCGCCCGCGCCCTGGGTGCGGGCGGTGGTGGAGGGGAACCTGCTGTGGGCGCTGGCCGGTGCCGCCGTCCTCGCCGCCGGCGTGCTGGAGCCGTCCGCCGCGGGGTGGGTGTGGATCCCGCTGCAGGCCGCGGTGGTCGCCGCCCTGGCGGTGGCCCAGCACCTGGCGCTCCGCGCGGTGCTCCGTACTCCCGGCCGGTCATGACCGGCGGCGGCAGGCCCCCGGCAGGCACCGGCCGGGGGTCTGCCGTCGCCCGGCCGGCCCCCGGACCGGACGGCTAGCCGAGCAGCTTCGGCAGCAGGGCCGCCGTCTCGGGGTCGGCCGGGACGAAGGTCTCCATCGCCAGCTCGGAGACGGTCACGTCCATGGGGGTGTTGAAGGTGGTGATGGTGGAGAAGAACGACAGGACGTGCCCTTGGTGCTCGATCACCAGCGGCAGGGCGAAGGGGCTCGCGGTCTCCCGCCGTTCGGTGCCCTTCCCGGGCAGCGGATGGGCGGCCACCTCCTCGTACAGCTCGCGCAGCGGCGCCGACCGCAGCAGCGCGAGCTGCCGCCGCATCTGCTCCAGCAGGTGCTCGCGCCACTGGGGGAGGTTGCGGATGCGCGGGGCCAGGCCCTCGGGGTGGAGGGTCAGGCGCATGGCGTTCAGCGGGGGGCGCAGGAGGTGTCCGGCCACGCCCTCCAGCAGGGCGGCGATGCCTCGGTTGGCGGCCACCACCTCGTACCGGCCGTCGACCACCAGTGCGGGGAAGGGCTCGTACGCCGTCAGCATCCGCTCCAGGCCCTCGCGCAGGGCGGCCAGCGAGGGGTCGTCCACGGGGGTCTCGGGGTAGTGCGGGGCGTGCCCGGCGGCCAGCAGCAGCGCGTTGCGCTCGCGCACGGGGACGTCGAGGTGTTCGGCCAGCCGGAGCACCATCTCAGGGCTGGGGCGGGTGCGCCCGGTCTCGACGAAGCTGATGTGCCGGGCGGAGGAGTCGGCGCGCAGGGCCAGTTCGAGCTGGCTGAGCCCGGCGCGCTCCCGCCAGTGCCGCAGCAGGGGCCCCGCCCCGTTCGCCGGTCTGCTCGTCCCCGTGCTCGTGTCGGCCGCAGCGGTTCCCATGCCGCGACCCTAGGCTGGGAGGGTCGTCCACGGGAAGTGAGATTTCGTGCCATGGCACCCCGACCGCTGACCCCGCAGGAGATCGAAGCCGCGCTGGCGGAGCTGCCCGGCTGGGAGTTCGCCGAGGACCGGCTGAGGAGGACGTACTCCTTCGCCGGGCACTTCCCGGCCGCGGCGATGGTGCTCCATGTCGCGCAGATCCAGGAGGAGACGAACCACCACGCGGATCTGCTGCTGGGCTACGACTCGGTGGGGGTGTCGGTGAACACCCACAGCGTGGGCGGGAAGGTGACGGAGCTGGACGTGGGCCTGGCGCGGCGGATCGAGGGAATCGCCCCCTCGCACGGCGCGCGCCCGTAGCCCCGCGGCCCGCGACGCGTACGTGCACGGCGGAAGCCGCCGCCCGGCCGGGCGGGCGGCACCGAGGCCGTGCTCGACGACCTCGGCGCGGGCGCCCGCCTCGGCGCGTGCGCCGGGCCGCCTTCACGAAGGGGCACAAGCCCCGGCGGACCGTCACACCGCTGTCCGCACCGCGGCCCCCGGCGTCCGCCGGGAGGGACGCCGGGGGCCGCGGCCGGGGGAGGGGATCCGGTGCCGGCTCAGCCCATCTCGTCGGGGTCGGGGCCCAGCCGGGTGCCGTTGTCCAGGGTGGACAGGCCCGTCATGTCGTCGTCGTCCAGGACGAAGGAGAAGACGTCGATGTTCTCCTCGATCCTGGAGGGGGTGGCGGACTTGGGGATCACCACGTTCCCCGTCTGGAGGTGCCAGCGCAGCACCACCTGGGCGGGGGTGCGGCCGTGCTTGCGGGCGATCTCGGCGATCACCGGGTCCTCCAGCAGCCCCTTGCCCTGGCCCAGCGGCGACCAGGCCTCGGTGGCGATGCCGTGCTCGGCGTGGAAGGCGCGGGACTCGGCCTGCGGGAAGTTGGGGTGCAGCTCGATCTGGTTGACGGCCGGGACGACCTCGGTCTCCTCCATCAGCCGCCGCAGGTGGGTGGGCTTGAAGTTGGACACGCCGATGGCCTTGGCGCGCCCGTCGGCGTGGATCTCCTCCAGCGCCTTCCACGTCTCGACGTACCGGTCCTGCCCCGGCGCGGGCCAGTGGATGAGGTAGAGGTCGACGTAGTCCAGGCCCAGCCGTTCCAGGGAGGCGTCGAAGGCGCGCAGCGCGGCGTCGCGGCCGTGGTCGTTGTTCCAGACCTTGGTGGTCACGAAGAGCTCTTCGCGCGGCAGCCCGGACTCGGCGATGGCCTTCCCGGTGCCCTTCTCGTTCTGGTAGATCGCGGCGGTGTCGATGCTGCGGTAGCCCGAGGCGAGTGCGTGCCCGACGGTGGCGGTGGCCTCCTCGTCCGGCACCTGCCACACGCCGAAGCCGAGCTGCGGCATCCGGACGCCGTTGTTGAGGATGATGTTGGGAACGTTGCTCACGAGCGATCGGTCCTTGTCAGTCGGTTGGCGACACGTGTACCCGGGGTCCCAACGATCATGGCAGCGTTGTCATTCCCGCCTCGCCGCACCCCGTCGCACTCCGCCATACCCCTCCGCGCCCCTGCGCACCCCGCCGTACGGCTCCGGACCCGGCCCGCTCCCGGCCCGCTCCCCGGCCCACCTGGCCCCGCCGCCCCGCTCAGCCCTGGTAGAGGGCGTCGATCTCGACCGCGTACGTCTTCTCCACGACCTTGCGCCGCAGCTTCAGCGAGGGGGTGAGCAGACCCTCCTCCTCGGTGAACCGCGATCCCAGTATCCGGAAGGTGCGGATCGACTCGGCCTGGGAGACCTGCGTGTTGGCGGCCACCACCGCCCGTCTGACCTCGGCCTCCAGATCGGGGTCGCGCACCAGTTCCGCCGGGCCCAGGTGCGGCTTGTTGCGCATGGTCAGCCAGTGGTGCACGGCGTCCTCGTCGAGGGTGACCAGCGCGGCGACGTAGGGCCGGTCGTTGCCGACCACGACGCACTGCGCCACCAGCGGGTGCGCCCGCACCCGGTCCTCCAGCAGCGTCGGCGAGACGGTCTTGCCGCCGGAGGTCACCAGGACGTCCTTCTTCCGGCCGGTGAGCGTCAGATAGCCGTCCTCGTCCAGCGAGCCGAGGTCGCCGGTGGCGAACCAGCCGTTGTGCAGCACCTCGCCGGTGGCGCGCGCGTCGTTCAGGTAGCCGGCGAAGACCTGGCCGCCGCGCAGCCACACCTCGCCGTCCTCGGCGATGTGCACCGTGGTGCCCGGGATGGGGACGCCGACGGTGCCGAAACGGGTCCGCTCGGGCGGATTGGCGGTGGCCGCCGCGGTGGTCTCCGTCAGCCCGTACCCCTCGAAGACGCGGATGCCGGCGCCGTCGTAGAACAGCCCCAGGCGCCGCTCCATCGCCGAGCCGCCCGACATCGCGTGCCGGCAGCGGCCGCCGAGGGCGGCGCGCAGCCGGGAGTAGACGGCCTTGTCGAAGAAGCCGTGCTGCATCCGCAGGGCCGCACCCGGGCCGCGCCCGGTCCCGAAGGCCTTCTCCTCCATCGCCTCGGCGTAGCGGACGGCGACGTCCACCGCCTTGTCGAACACCTCCAGCCTCCCCTCCGACTCGGCCCTGCGCCGCGCGGCGTGGAAGATCCGCTCGAAGACGTAGGGCACGGCCAGCACGAAGGTGGGCCGGAAGGCCGCCAGGTCGGGCAGGAGGGCGGCGGCGGTCATGTTGGGCTGGTGGCCGAGCCTGACCCCGGCGCGCACCGCCCCGACCTCGATCATCCGCCCGAAGACGTGCGCGAGGGGGAGGAAGAGCAGGGTGGAGGCCTGCTTGCCGTCCCCGGAGGGGAAGAGGGACTCGTAGCGCCGGACGAGGTTGTCGCACTCGGCCATGAAGTTGCCGTGGGTCAGCACACAGCCCTTGGGGCGGCCGGTGGTGCCGGAGGTGTACAGGACGGTGGCGGGGGTGTCCGGGGTCAGGGCGAGCCGGTGGCGGTGCACCACGTCGGCGTGGAGGTGCGCCCCGGCGGCGGCCAGCGCGCCCTCGGCGCCGGCGTCGAGCTGCCACAGCCGCTTCAGGCGCGGCAGCCGGTCGACGACCGAGCCGACGGTCATCGCGTGGTCCTCGTGCTCCACGACGGCGGCCGTCACCTCCGCGTCGTGCAGCATCCAGTGGACCTGCTCGGCCGAGGAGGTGGGGTAGACCGGCACCGGCTGGGCGCCGACGGACCACAGGGCGAAGTCGAACAGCGTCCACTCGTAGCGGGTGCGCGACATGATCGCCACCCGGTCGCCGAAGCGCACTCCCTCGGCGAGCAGCCCCTTGGCCAGCGCCAGCACCTGGTCGCGGAACTCCGCGGCGGTCACGTCCCGCCAGGTGCCGGAGGCGTCCTTGCGCGCCATCACCACCTGGCGCGGGTCGGCGTCGGCGCGGTCGAAGACGGCGTCGGCCAGCCCTCCGGTCTGAGGCTCCGTCGCCAGGGCCGGGACGGTGAACTCGCGCACGTGCCGCTCCTCGTCGCGCTGTGCCATGGGGGACTCACAGCGAGGTGACCGTATCGGATCCGCGGCACGCCCAGGAAGGGAGGTGATGCGGCCCGGCGGGGTAAATACGGTCACTTCGGGACGCCCGTACCGGGCCGTCACCGTTCATCCCGGTCCTCTCCACCGGATCTCCCGCGCGGATCCCCCCTCTTGTGCGGTGGGACGTGGCCGCCGGGACGCCGGTTCCCGGGCCGGTTACGCGTGCCGCTGCCCGTGTCCGTCCCGTCTGCCCGTTCCGCCGCCGTCAGGCCCGCCGGGTGCCGAGCGCGACGCGGTGCTCGCCGGCGTAGACGTTCATCGACGCCCCCCGCAGGAAGCCGACCAGGGTCAGCCCCGTCTCGGCGGCCAGATCGACGGCCAGGGAGGACGGCGCGGAGACGGCCGCCAGCACGGGCACCCCGGCCATCACCGCCTTCTGCGCCAGCTCGAACGAGGCCCGCCCCGACACCAGCAGCACCGCGCGCGACAGCGGCAGCTCCCCCCGGGTCAGGGCGCGTCCGACGAGCTTGTCGACGGCGTTGTGGCGGCCGACGTCCTCACGCAGGTCCAGCAGCTCCCCCTCCGGGGAGAACAGGGCGGCCGCGTGCAGGCCGCCGGTGCGGTCGAACACCCGCTGGGCCGCGCGCAGCCGGTCGGGCAGCGCGGCCAGCACCTCCGGCTCCAGCGGGGGGAGATCCCCCGTGACGGGCCAGCGGGCGGTGGTGCGCACCGCGTCCAGGCTGGCCTTGCCGCACAGCCCGCACGAGGAGGTGGTGTAGACGTTGCGCTCCAGGGTGATGTCGGGGACGGTCACGCCGGGGGCCAGGCGCACGTCGACGACGTTGTAGCTGTTGCGCGTGGTGCCGTCGGCCTGCTCGGTGGCGCCGGCGCAGTAGACGATGTTCGCCAGCTCCTCCGGGCCGCCCAGCACACCCTCGCTGACCAGGAAACCGGCGGCCAGGGCGAAGTCGTCGCCGGGCGTGCGCATGGTGACCGCCAGCGGCTTGCCGTTCAGGCGGATCTCCAGCGGCTCCTCGGCCACCAGGGTGTCCGGACGCTCGCTCACCGCACCGTCGCGCAGACGGACGACGCGGCGGCGTTCGGTGACTCGGCCCATGGAAGATCAGCCCTGCCTCGGTCGGCGCTTCACGGCCGCGGCGCCTGCCGCCGCGGCCGTCCCATTGTGCTGCTGCCCCGCTTTCGCCGTACGCTCACCCGCCGACCGGCCCTCCGTCCGCGCGAGGGGCTGCGGGCCGCCGGGCTGCCGACCCGGCCCCGGCCCGTTCCCGAACCGGCCCGGCCCGGCCGTCCCGGCACCCCACCGGACCACGGCTTATGCATGTGAGAGGCACCGCGAAAACTTGGTATGGTGTTCCCCGTCGCCGCGGCCGGAAGGCCGCAGGTCGCACACCGGTCCGGGTGGCGGAATGGCAGACGCGCTAGCTTGAGGTGCTAGTGCCCTTTATCGGGCGTGGGGGTTCAAGTCCCCCCTCGGACACAGCACAGGATCCCGCAGCCTCGGCGAGGCTGCGGGATCCTTGCGTTCGGGGCTGATGTCCGAGGCGGTCCGCCGAGCTCTGCCCGAGGCTGTGCGGGTCGCGGAACGGCGGCGCATCCGGCACGACTTCGCCCGGAAGTGAGACGGGGACCGTTCGATCGACGGGCCCGGGGATTCGGCGGGGCCGCGGTGCGTCCGTGGTCAGGTGAGCTGGTCGAGATCCTCCTGGTCGAGGCCGTCGATGTCCCAGACGACCATTTCGTTGTAGACGTCTGCGCGGTTCCGCATCAGGTGGAACGACTCCTCCAGCCAGGCCGACAGCGACGGATGGACGTTCTCCTCGATGGGGCCGCCGTCGGACCAGCTGCCGACGGCCCCGGTGGCTCCGTCGACGAACAGACCGTAGAGCCAGTCGCTCTCGACGGCGAAGGGGATCCAGTGCCGCTTCCACTCGCCGTCTCGCTCCCCGTCGTTGTAGACGGCGTTCATGTGCTCGTTGGCGCGGGTGATCAGGTATGTCGGGAGAATGCCGTAGAAGTCGGAGATGAATTTGCCGGAGGGGCGAGGGCGCATACCGTCCGGATCATTGGGGTCGATCTGTACGCCGTTGTTCATGCGCAGCATGGCCGACAGTTCTTCGGGCAGAGCTGTTCCCAGCCGCGCTCTCGTGTGCGCCAGGGCATCCGGTGTCGCGCCTTCGTGGAGCTGTGCGTAGGAGCGTGGTGCGTTCCGGCGAAGCCACTCGGTGATCTGGCTCCATACCGGAAGTTCGTACGTCACGAATCAATTCCTTCCGCGTCTTCGCTGCGCTGGCGGGCCCGGGGCCTTCTCCGCCGGACCGTGCCCGGTCAGCCGGGCACGACCGGCACCCGCGCCGCACGCCTCCCGGTGCGCCCCGCCGGCCCGGCAGCCTCCCACCGCACCCTACGGGGACCTCGGCAGCCGGAGCGCCGCGCAGCGGAAGGGGAACACGGCGCCGGGCCTCGGGCGCCAGCCATCAGCGCGGAGTGAGGGCGAGGAAGCGGCCTCCGAGTCGGGTACGGGAGGGCGTATCCCCAATGAAAGGGCTTCTCCGGAAAGGGGGTTGAGTTGATCGGATGAGCGCCACGGCACCCCTCTTCTCCGACATCATCGGACCATGCAAAAGCTCGAAGCGCACGAGATGCCCCTGCACAAGGTGTTCAGCAGCGACTACGACTTCCAGATCCCCGACTACCAGCGCCCCTACGCCTGGCAGGAGGAGCAGGCGACCCAATTGCTGACGGACCTGCTGGAAGCGCTGGACCGCGGGACGGACGAACCGTACTTCCTCGGTTCCATCGTGCTCGTCAAGGACGGCGGGGCCCCGAGGGCGGAGGTCATCGACGGCCAGCAGCGCCTCACGACCCCAATGCGAAGGCCCTGTACCGCAACCTCACCGAGCTTCCCGAGGAACGTCGGCTGAAGCTGGCCCAGATGCTCGCCGAGCGGACGTTCCTGGTCGTCGTCAGCACCCCGGATCTCGACAGCGCCCACCGGATCTTCAGCGCGTCACACGCTACGCCGAACTGCTCCGGCAACTGGACGAGGGGCAGGGCCTCGACTCCCCGGCCCTCGAACTGAGGGAGGACGAGAAGGCGGAGACCCGGGCCAGGCTCGACGGCGATCTCTACCTCGTCGGCAGGATCCGCAAGTACGTGCTGCTCAGGCTTGACGAGCTGCTGGCCCGTGGGCAGGGCGTGACCTACGACCACCCGCTCATCACCGTGGAGCATGTCCTGCCCCAGAATCCGAAGGTCGACTCCAGGTGGGTCGACCTCTTCGACGAGGAACAGCGCGCCCGGTGGACGCACCGCCTGGGGAACCTGGTCCTGCTGAACCGTGCCAAGAACTCGGCGGCCCAGAACTACGACTTTGCCGCCAAGAAGGCCAAGTACTTCACCGGCCGCGGGGGAGTGGTCCCCTTCGCGCTGACCAGTCAGGTGCTCCAGCACGCCGAGTGGACCCCCGAACTGGTCAAGGCCCGGCAGGAAGAGCTGCTGGGCGTGCTCGCGGAGGAATGGCGGCTGTGAGCGAAGCCGCGCCGGCCTGCCGCAAGCACGGCGTGCCGGAGCCCTGCCGTCCGGGAAGGGGCGGCAGGGCTCCGGCGTGCCTGTCAGGTGTCAGGCGTCCCGCTGCGAGGAGGCCAGCCCGACGAACTCCGCCCAGGCCTCGCGCGACACCGTGAGGACCGGCCCGGCAACGGCCTTGGAGTCCCGGACGTGCACAGCGGCCGTGCCGGCCGCGACCTCCACACAATCGCCGCCCTCGGTCCCGCTGTAGCTGCTCTTGAACCAGGCGAGGCCGGAGGTGACGGTCGAGGACTCAGCGTTGGTCATAGCGATCCCAGCAACCCTTCGATGAACTCCAGTGACTCTCGCGGACTGAGCTTGTTATTTAACCTCTGAGCCGTTTCAAGCGGGCATGTTCGGTGAGGGTCTCGACACGTTTCACGGTTTTCCCGGGCTCGTATCGTCGAGCTGACCTGCGGTTTCTTGACCCGAGCGGGCGCCCTGGGCCAGGCCTGGACGGTTTCGGCCCAGCCGCCGGACGGGCGGCTTTCACGCGGAGGTGGCGGAACCCCCGGCGGACGCGGGCGGGAGTGAGCCGCTGCGGCTCGGCGGGCCGTTCCCAGGGGTGGCGCAGGTCCTCGGCCAGCGAGCGGGCGAGGCGGAGCTGGGTGTGTGCGGTGATCACCAACCAGGTCCACAGGTCCGCGGTGTCGGGGCGGCGGGCTTTCGGACGGCTCCAGCCGAGTGTCTGCTTGAGGAAACGGAAGGTGTGCTCCAGATCGAACCTGCGCAGGAACGCTTGCCAGCGCACGTCCACCTGGTCGGCGGAAAGACCGGTGGCGGAGGTCCACAGCCACACTGGTTTCGCCTCGCGCTCGCCAGGCAGGTGCTCCACCGTGAGCCGGATCAACGTGCCATGCTGCGTGGGCAGTTCGCCCTCGTGATCGAGCCAGGCACTACGGGCCTGCAGTTTCGGATGCATGCGGTCCCAGGCCCGCGCCTCGGCCCGGCCGTATCGCGTGGTCTCGCAGGCGGTGACCCGGTCGGGGACGTGCCAGCCGTCCGGCCGGGCAAGGGAGAACCTGGCTCCGTGTTTGCGGGGGCGTCCGCCTTTGGCGGTGGGGTGCGCCGGGCCTGCGTCGCGGTACATCACACGGTCCGAGCGCAGCCGGGCCATCACCTCCACCGGCAGGTCACGCAGCGCATACGAGAGGTGGGGCGCGTCATAACCGGCATCCAGCACGATGAGGATCGCCTTGTGCCCCGGCTTCCAGTGGCCGGCCTCGATCAACCGCTCGACCACACCGCGCAGTTGGGCTGCGGCCACGGCAACCGCATCGTCGTCCGGGCCCAGGCGAACGGCGTCGAGAAGGGCGCACCAGGAGGTGCGGCCGGTCTCCAAAGCGGCGACGAAGGAGTACGGCCAGCCGGGCACGAGCTGGTCGCTGGATCGGCCGCCGCGTCCGTAGACGTGACAGAAGAGCCGGTCGGGGCTGGTGGGGGCGTCCGGGCGGAGCCAGTTGCACACGTCCGCGGCGAGCACGATCCGCCCGTCGGCCGTCTTCGGCAGCGGCAGACCGGCCAGAACGCCGCGCAGGCGGGCCGGCTCGCACCAGCCGCGGTCCAGCGCGGCGTACATCGCACCGTGTCCACGCCGGTGCTCGGCCACCAAAGTCAGCTCCACCGGCGACCTCACCGGTCCGTCCGCGCACAGCACCGCATCCGTGAGCTCGAAGAGCGCATCCGCACGCGCGTAGAGACACTCGTAGAACTCAACCCGAAAGCGGGACAGAGCTCCCAGTGCCTCGACGGCAGGGCCCTCAACCGGAAGACTGATCACAGCGGCCGTCCTTTCACACTCCGTGACTCGACACCTCGAAGCGTGGAGGACGGCCGCGTCGCACGTTCTCCGAAACGGAAGATCTCAGCAGGTCGGGTGACACGCGAGGTTAAACGCCAAGCTGAGAGCCTGTGAGCGGATGATCCCATAGCGCGCGTGTGCGAGAGCCGCCTGTTCCGGGTCAGTCTGAAGAGAGCCGATTCCCTGCGCCTCGGCGTAGACGAACTTCTTGCCGTCCTTGCGTGTGACGACCGTGAACGGTCCGTTCACGCCTGCGTTGTCCTCACGGCCGAGCGGCATGACCTGAAGTTCGACGTTCCGCTTCTGGCCGACCGTGAGCAGGTGCTCCAACTGCTCCCGCAGTACTTCCTTTCCGCCGTACGGGCGTCGTAGCACCGACTCGTCCATCACGAAGCTGAGCAGCGGCGCAGGCCAGCGTTCGAAGATGGCCTGACGGGCCAGCCGCGCGGCGACGCGCTGCTCGATGGTCTCCGGGTCCAGAATCGGACGCCGCATGTCCAGTAGAGCTCTCATGTACTTCTCGGTCTGGAGCAGACCTTTGACCACGAGCATGTCGTAGGAGAGCAGCTCGATGGCCTCCTTCTCCAGCGCCGCCATCCCCTGGAAGAAGAGCGGGTACTGGGCCCGCTCCACCTCTTCCTTCCACAGGCTCAGCAGCCCGTCCGCGCCCAGCACTTCGTCCGCCCGCTCGATCGTCCGGGGTGACGGAATCCTCCGCCCCTGCTCGAACGAGGCGACCGTCGAGGCCGAGTACCCGATCCGCTTGCCGAACTCCTCGCGCTCCAGCCCCTGCCGCGACCGCAGGGCCTTCATGGTCCGCCCGAACGCGGTGACGACGCCCCGCCCGCTCTCGTCCTCCGGCCGCCGCCCGCCTCCGTCGTCGCCTTCCCAGCCGTCACCGAAGTTCACGACCGCCCCGCCACTCGGTGCGGTCTCCTCGTCCGTACGCTCAGTCATCGAACATCACCTCACCGGGCCAACGCGCTTACCCGGAAGGCGGTCACGCCGCACGCCTCGTACTCGCGCGCGTACCGCGCGTACAACAGGTCCGCGAGGCGCGTCACCACTGGTCGCGCCGCACCGCCACGGGGACCGTGGTGGGCATGACGAGCAAGCCCGGCAGCCCCGTTGACGACACCCGTCCCACTCGCCTCGCCGGCCCCGGCGACCGCGTCTTCGGGATGCGCTTCACCTCCACGCCCAGAGGGGCCCGCCTCGCCCGGCGGCTGGTCGCCGTCCGCCTCGACGCCTGGGGGATCCCGTACGGCACCGCCGCGCACGAGGAGATCGTGCTGATCGCCGCCGAACTCACCGCGAACGCCGTACGACACGGGCACGTACCCGGCCGGGACTTCCACCTCCGCCTGCACGCACCGGCCGGCGGCCGGTGCGTGCGCGTCGAGGTCACCGACACCCGCGCCGAACGCCTGCCGGTGCGCCCCGCCGCCCCGGACGCCGAGTGCCCGCAGGAGTCGGGCCGGGGCCTGCTCCTGGTGTCGGAGCTGGCCGCGCGCTGGGACTGGCACCCGCGCCGGGACGGGCCGGGCAAGACCGTCTGGGCGGAGTACGCACCGGGGGAGTGGCAGGCCGACGGGGAACGCTGCGCCGTGCCCGCCGACCTTCCCGGCACCGCGGTCGCCGACGCCGCAGTCGGTGACGAGTCCGCACTGCGCCCCGCCGCTCCGGCAGCCTCCCACCGCACCCTACGGGGACCTCGGCAGCCGGAGCGCCGCGCAGCGGAAGCAGCAGAAGAGGAACACGGCGAGGCAGCACGACAGTCCGAAGGCCTCGGCACGGACGAGGTTCACGGTGCCGTCGGTGAAGACGCAGTCGACGGCCGGGGGCAGGAGGCCGCGGTCGGTTCCCGTGATCTCGCCGGAGGGCGCGGAGTGCAGATGGGCCACCTGCCAGCGGAAGCACTCGTTGCTGAGGTCGGTCTCCGACAGGCCCATGAGCGGGGCGACCCGGGTGACCCAGAGGGTGGCGGCGGCCGCGGGCGCGAGGACCGCGCCCGCCCTGGCCCAACGCGGCGCGGGCGAGGGTAGGTTCGCCGCCCAGGCGGCCGTGCCGGCCACCAGAAGGGCCGCCCCGCACCACAGCAGCCAGACACCCGCGGCCGTGGGGTGGCTGGGACCGTATGCCGACGAGTCCGTCCAGTGGCACTCGAACGCCGGGGGGAACACGTCGACGCGGGTGTGGATCAGCGGATAGTCGTCGTCCAGGGTCCGCTGCCCGCAGATCTCAGCCGGACGCGTCAGCGCGAAGCCGTAGGCGAGCGTGTGGGCGTAGCCCAGGACGCCCGTACCCGCCCCCAGCAGCCACCAGCGCCGGTGCCGCGCGGGGCGGCGCCGGCGCTTCCAGAACCCGTAGGCGAAGGCCCCGGCGGCCAGCTGGACGATCAGCACCAGCCACAGCAACAACCACGCGAACACCTGTCGCCCCCTCCGTCGCCCAGTCAGACGGGGAGGAGCCCGCAGGCGGTTCCGGGCGGGGCCGGAGCCCGGACGTGCCGCTTCCGCAGGATGCGCGGACGCAGGGGCTCAGATCTGGTTCAGGCCGCCGTCGACGTACAGGTTCGAACCGGTGATGAAGCTGCTCTGCGCGGAGGCGAGGAAGGCCACGGCGGCGGCGGTCTCCTCCGGGTGCCCGAGCCGGCCCAGCGGTACCTGCGCTGCCAGTCGCCCCCTGAAGTCGGCGGCCTGCTCCGGGTCGGGGGCGAGCCCCGACAGACCGGGGGTGTCGGTCGGGCCGGGCGCGATGGTGTTGACCCGGATGCCGCGCCCCTTGAGTTCGTTGGCCCAGGTGCGGGCGAACGAGCGGGTGGCGGCCTTGGTCGCCGCGTACACACCGAACGCCTCCGCGCCCGCGTCCATGTTGGTGGAGGCGTTCAGGATCACCGAGGCGCCGTCGTTGAGCAGGGGCAGCGCTTTTTGGACGGTGAACAGCGTGCCCCGGGCGTTGATGCCGAAGAGGGCGTCGAAGTGCTCCTCGGTGACCTGTTCGAGCGTCGCGAACTCGGCGACGGAGGCGTTCGCGAACAGCACGTCCAGGCCCTGTCCCCGGCTGCGGATCGTCTCGTAGAGGCGGTCCAGGTCGGCGAGGTCCGAGATGTCGCCGACCACCGCGGTGGACGCCGGGCCGATCACCTCGACGGCCGCGTCGAGTTCGGCCCCGCGCCGGCCGGTGATGAACACATGCGCGCCCTCGGCCGCCAGCCGTACCGCGCCGGCCAGGCCGATTCCGCTGCCGCCGCCGGTGACGAGAGCGGTCTTGTTCTCCAGCAGTCCCACGTGGACAACCCCCTCCTTTTTCCGCATCGATCGATGCGGAAGTCGAACGGTAGCACTTCTGTATCGGTCGATGCGGAAGGGGTAGGCTGCGGGGGTGGGAACCAGACAGAGCGGCCCCATCGGCCGGCCGCGAGGATTCGACGCCGACGAGGCCCTTGAGCGCGCCATGCTGGTCTTCTGGGAGCACGGTTACGAAGGCGCCAGCCTGGCCAGACTGACCGGCGCGATGGGCATCTCCACCACCAGCATGTACGCGGCCTTCGGCAACAAGGAGGAGCTGTTCCGCAAGGCCCTGGAGCGCTACACCGAAGGCCCCGGCGGATACCTGAGCCGGGCCCTCGAGGAGCCGACCGCCCTCGGCGTCGCCACCGCGATCCTGGCCGGCACCGTCCGGACCACCACCCGCCCCACCCGCCCCCACGGGTGCCTGGGCGTTCAGGGAGCCCTGGCCACCAGCGACCCCGGACGCGGCGTCCGCGACCTTCTCGCCGACTGGCGCAACAACGGCTGCTCCCGCCTCCGCGAGAGGTTCCAGCGGGCCGTCGACGAGGGCGAACTGCCCCCCGGGGCCGATCCGGGGCTGCTGGCCCGCTACGTCACCACCCTGGCGTTCGGCATCGCCGTGCAGGCCGCGAGCGGCGTCGCCCGCGAGGAACTCCAGGAGACGGCCGACGCCGCCCTGCGCAACTGGCCCCTCACCTGATCACCTGATCACCTGAGAACCGCCCGGCGCCCGGAGCGGCCCGGCGACCGCCGCGAACAGGCTCACGCCGCGTGCCCCCGACCGGCACCCCGAGTAACCTTGGACCGTCAGCAGACTGGCACACGGGGGGAGTTGGTGCGGTGTCCGACAGCCGGACGGGAGCGGAGGAGCCGGGTGCGGGCGACCCCGCCGTGGACATGCGGGCCTCGGTGCGCGACCAGGGGACATCCCACCAGGCGGGCCGCAACCAGTACGTCAACTACCACTACTACGGCGGCGCCCCGGCATCGCGGAACCCCGCCCC
>NZ_JAKMAY010000089.1:0-19120 GCF_022015835.1 Streptomyces sp. ICN903
CCACCCCGCCCCCGACCCGGCGGCCGTACGCCCGCCGCGCCACGACGAGGACGAACTGCTGGGCGTCGTGCCCGGCGACCTCAAGATCCCCTTCGACCCGCGCGAGGTGATCGCCCGGATCGTCGACGACTCCGACTTCGACGAGTTCAAACCGCTCTACGGCACCAGTCTGACCACCGGCTGGGCGACCCTGCACGGCTACCCCGTCGGCATCCTGGCCAACGCCCGCGGCGTGCTGTTCAGCCAGGAGTCCCAGAAGGCCGCCCAGTTCATCCAGCTCGCCAACCAGCGCGACATCCCGCTGCTGTTCCTCCACAACACCACCGGCTACATGGTCGGCACCGAGTACGAGCAGGGCGGCATCGTCAAGCACGGCGCGATGATGATCAACGCGGTCTCCAACTCCAAGGTGCCGCATCTGTCGGTGCTGATGGGAGCGAGCTACGGCGCCGGCCACTACGGCATGTGCGGCCGGGCCTACGACCCGCGCTTCCTGTTCGCCTGGCCCAGCGCCAAGTCCGCCGTCATGGGACCGCGGCAGCTCGCCGGAGTGCTCTCCATCGTGATGCGCGAGTCCGCGGCCTCCAGGGGCAGGCCCTACGACGAGGAGGACGACGCGGCGCTGCGCGCCATGGTCGAACAGCAGATCGAGGCCGAGTCGCTGCCGGCGTTCCTGTCCGGGCGGCTCTACGACGACGGCGTCATCGACCCGCGCGACACGCGCACCGTGCTCGGCATGTGCCTGTCCGCCGTGCACACCGCTCCGGTGGCGGGTGCGCGCGGCGGCTTCGGCGTCTTCCGGATGTGAGGAGTGGACATGTCGGCACAACCGGACGCGGGGCGGACCATCGGCTCCGTCCTGGTCGCGGGCCGCGGCGAGATCGCCCGGCGCGTCTTCCGCACCTGCCGGGAGCTGGGCGTCGCCACCGTCGCCGTCCACTCCGACGCGGACGCGGACGCCCTCCACGCGCGGGAGGCCGACGCGGCCGTGGCGCTGCCCGGCGACGCGCCCGCCGACACCTATCTGCGCGGCGACCTGGTCGTGGCGGCCGCCCTGGCGGCGGGCGCGGACGCCGTCCACCCCGGCTACGGATTCCTCTCCGAGAACGCCGGTTTCGCCCGGGCGGTACTGGAGGCGGGACTGGTCTGGATCGGCCCGCCGCCCGAGGCGATCGAGGCCATGGCGTCCAAGACCCGCGCCAAGGAGCTGATGAGGAAGGCCGGGGTGCCGCTGCTGGAGCCGGTACGGCCCGGTGAGGCGCGCGAGGAGGACCTGCCGCTGCTGGTCAAGGCCGCGGCGGGCGGCGGCGGGCGCGGTATGCGGATCGTGCGCGAACTGGTCGCGCTGGAGGGCGAGGTACATGCCGCGTCGGCCGAGGCGGAGGCGGCCTTCGGCGACGGCGAGGTCTTCGCCGAGCCCTACGTGGAGCGCGGCCGCCATGTGGAGGTGCAGGTGCTCGCGGACGGCCACGGCACGGTGTGGGCCCTGGGCACCCGCGACTGCTCGCTCCAGCGCCGCCACCAGAAGGTGATCGAGGAGGCCCCCGCACCGGGGCTGACCGGGGAGCAGCGCGCCTCACTGCACGGCGCGGCCGAGCGCGCCGCCCGCGCGGTCGGCTACCGGGGCGCGGGCACGGTGGAGTTCCTCCTCGCACCGGACGGGCGGGCGTACTTCCTGGAGATGAACACCCGCCTCCAGGTCGAGCACCCCGTCACCGAATGCGTGTACGGCCTCGACCTCGTCGCGCTGCAGCTGCGGATCGCCGAGGGCGCCCCGCTGCCCGCCGCGCGGCCGCCCGAGCCGCACGGCCATGCCGTCGAGGCCCGCCTCTACGCGGAGGACCCGGCCCGGCAGTGGCGTCCGCAGACCGGGCGGGTGCACCGTCTGGAGGTCCCCGGCGGCCCCGGGATACGACTGGACGCGGGGGTGGGCGGCGGTGACGAGGTCACCGTGCACTACGACCCGATGCTCGCCAAGGTCATCGCCTGGGCGCCCACCCGCGCCGAAGCCGTGCGGAAGCTGGCACACGCGCTGGAGCGGGCCCGCGTCCACGGCCCGGCCACCAACCGCGACCTGCTGGTGCGCTCGCTGCGGCACCCCGACTTCGCTTCCGCACGCGTGGACACCGGCTTCTACGACCGGCATCTGGCGCGCCTGTGCGAGGAGCCACCGGACGGGGAGCGGCGCCTGCGCGCGGCGGCGTTCGCGGCGGCCCTGGCGGACGCCGAGGCGCACCGCACGGCCGCGCGGACCGTCTCCGGGCGGCTCGGCGGCTGGCGCAACCTCCCCTCCGGCCCGCAGACCAAGCGCTACCGGGCCGAACCCGGCGGGGCGGAGGTGGAGGTGCGCTACCGGCCCGCGCGCGGCGGCCCGCCGCCGGCCGGGGACCTGCCGGGGGTGTGCGCCCTGCGCGTGGCCGCCGACCGTGTCGAGCTGGAGATCGACGGCGTACGGCACCGCTTCGACGTCGCGGCGTATCCGGACGGGCCGATCGGTCCGGGCGGCGGGGAGGAGGGGGCGAGGGTCTTCGTGGACTCGCCGCTGGGCGCGTACGCCCTCACGGCGCTGCCGCGTTTCCCCGATCCGCACACCCGCACCGAGCCGGGCTCGCTGCTGGCGCGGATGCCCGGCACGGTCGTACGCGTCGCCGACCGCCTCGCCGCCGGCGACGCGGTGACGGCGGGACAGCCGCTGCTGTGGCTGGAGGCGATGAAGATGGAGCACCGCGTCACGGCGCCGGCCGACGGGGTGCTGCGGGAGCTGCGGGTGACCGCGGGACAGCGCGTGGAGGTCGGTGCCGTCCTCGCGGTCGTCACCCCTGAGGAGCAGGACCGCGACGGCACCGGGGAACCGCCGGTGAGCCCGGCGACCGACGAAGGGGCAGGGGCATGACCACTGATCAGCACGCCGGACACACGGCGGCCGCACTGCTGGAGACCGACGAGCAGCGGGCGCTGCGCGCGGCCGTCGCAGCGCTCGGCGAACGCTTTGGCCGCGAGTACTTCGAGCGGGTGCGCCGGGCCGGCGGGCAGACCGACGAACTGTGGCGGGAGGCCGGAAAGCTCGGCTACCTCGGCGTCAGCCTCCCCGAGGAGTACGGGGGAGGGGGCGGCGGCATCACCGAGCTGTCGATCGTGCTGGAGGAGCTGGGCGCGGTGGGCTGCCCGCTGCTGATGCTCATCGTCACCCCCGCCATCACCGGCACCGTCATCGCCCGCTTCGGCACCGGGGAGCAGAAGCGCGCCTGGCTGCCCGGACTGGCCGACGGCAGCCGGAAGATGGCGTTCGGCATCACCGAGCCGGACGCCGGATCCAACTCCCACCGCATCACCACCACCGCCCGCCGCGACGGCGGGGGGTGGGTCCTGACCGGCCGCAAGGTCTTCGTCTCCGGTGTGGACACCGCCGACGCCACCCTGATCGTGGGCCGCACCGAGGACGCCCGCACCGGCCGGCTCAAGCCCTGCCTGTTCATCGTCCCCGGAAACACCCCCGGCTTCTCCCGCAACATGATCGAGATGGAGCTGTCCGCCCCCGAGAAGCAGTTCGAACTGGTACTGGACGACGTACGGCTGCCCGCGGACGCGCTCGTCGGCGACGAGGACGCCGGACTGCTCCAGCTCTTCGCCGGACTCAACCCCGAGCGGATCATGACCGCCGCGTTCGCGCTCGGCATGGGCCGCTTCGCCGTCGCCCGGGCGGTGGACTACGCCCGCACCCGGAAGGTGTGGAAGGAGCCGATCGGCGCCCACCAGGCCATCGCCCACCCGCTGGCCGAGGCGCACGTGGAGATCGAGCTGGCCCGCCTGATGACGCGCAAGGCGGCCCTGCTGTACGACGCCGGCGACGACGCGGGAGCGGGCGAGGCGGCCAACATGGCCAAGTACGCGGCGGCGGAGGCCTGCGCGAAGGCCGTGGACCGCGCCGTGCACACCCTCGGCGGCAACGGCCTGACCAGCGAATACGGTCTGGGCTCCCTCGTCACGGCCTCCCGTGTCGCCCGGATCGCACCGGTCAGCCGGGAGATGATCCTCAACTTCGTCTCCCACCGGACCCTGGGCCTGCCCAGGTCCTACTGAGACACCCCCGCCCTTTCTCGGAGGGCGCCGTGTTCCGCGGCGAGTACGCCGATGTCCCACTCCTCGGCCGGCCCGCCCGCGACACCGCGCGGCGCGAACCGCGAGCCCGGGAGAAGAGGACCCGGGAGCAGAGGACCAGGGAGAAGGGAGTCACGGCATGACGGACACGGACGGCAGCGAGGGGGGTTCCCCGGTGCGGAGTTCGGCCGGAGGGGGCGTCACCACCCTCACCCTCGACTCGCCGCACAACCGCAACGCGCTCTCCGCCCGGCTGGTGGCCGAGCTGTACGCGCACCTGGAGGCGGCCGGGCACGACCCGGACACCCGGGCGGTGCTGCTCACCCACACCGGCACCACCTTCTGCGCCGGTGCCGATCTGGGCGAGGCGGGCGCTGCGGCCGGGCCGGCCGCGGCGCCCCTGGGGCTGGCACGGCTGCTGCGCACGGTCGTGGCCTTCCCCAAGCCCGTCGTCGCCCGCATCACCGGGCACGTACGGGCGGGCGGCGCCGGGCTGGTGGGCGCCTGCGACATCGCGGTGGCCGGCCCCGGCGCGACCTTCGCCTTCACCGAGGCGCGCCTCGGACTGGCCCCCGCGGTGATCTCCCTGCCGCTGCTGCCGCGGCTGGACGCGCGGGCGGCCGGACGGTACTACCTGACCGGCGAGCGGTTCGGCGCGGCGGAGGCGGCCCGCATCGGACTGGTCACCATCGCCACCGAGGACGCGGACGCCGCGCTGGAGCCGGTCCTGGACGGTCTGCGGCGCGCCTCGCCGCAGGGTCTGGCGGAGTCCAAACGCCTGGTCACGGCGGAGGTGCTGCGGGCCTTCGACCGGGACACCGATAGCCTGGCGGAGCTCTCCGCGCGGCTGTTCGCCTCGGACGAGGCGCGCGAGGGCATGTCCGCCTTCCTCGAACGACGGGACCCCCGATGGGTGCACCACTGACCGCACGGGGCAACGCGCCCAAGCAGGACCGCAGCCGCGCCACCCGGCGGCGTCTGCTCCAGTCCGCGGTGGCCTGCCTGGCCGAGCGCGGCTGGACGGGCAGCACGGTCTCGGTCGTCGCTGAGCACGCGGGCGTCACCCGCGGGGCGGCCCAGCACCACTTCCCCACCCGCGAGGACCTGTTCACGGCGGCGGTGGAGTACGTCGCCGAGGAGCGGTCGGCCGTTCTGCGGGACCTGCCGAGACCGGCCGGCGTCCGGGAGGCGGTCGAGGCGATCGTCGGCCTCTACACCGGTGAACTCTTCCGCGCCGCGCTCCAGTTGTGGGTGGCCGCCTCCAACGAACCCCAGCTCGCACCCCGGGTGGTCGCGCTGGAGGCGCGCATCGGCCGGGAGACGCACCGCATGGCGGTGCGTCTGCTGGGCGCGGACGAGAGCGTGCCAGGGGCGCGGGAGACCGTGCAGGGCCTGCTCGACATGGCCCGCGGCCTGGGCCTGGCCAACCTCCTGACCGACGACGGCGCCCGCCGCGAACGGGTCGTGGCCCAGTGGGCGGTCGTGGTCGAGGCGGCCCTGCGCGGCTGACGGCCGTCCGCTCCCGCCCCCGCACGGGAGGAGCGGAACGGACGGCCGCCGCGCCCGTGCCTACAGGGCGGCAGCCAGGCGGGTGCCCTGGTCGATCGCGCGCTTGGCGTCGAGTTCGGCGGCGATGTCGGCACCGCCGATGAGATGGGCCTTGACGCCGCGCCCGGCCAGCTCGTCGTACAGGTCGCGCCGGGGCTCCTGCCCGGTGCACAGCACGACGGTGTCCACCGGCAGTACCTGGGGCTGCCCGTCGACGGTGATGTGCAGACCCTCGTCGTCGATGCGCTCGTAGGCGACACCGGGGAGCATGGTGACGCCGCGCTGCCTGAGCTCGGTGCGGTGGATCCAGCCGGTGGTCTTGCCCAGCCCCGCGCCGACCTTGCTCGTCTTGCGCTGGAGCAGGTGGACGGTGCGCTCGGAGGAGGGGCGGACGGGCTCGGTCAGGCCGCCGGGGGAGCGGTGCTCGGTGTCGACGCCCCAGCGGGTGAGGAACGCCTCGGTGCTCTCCGGCTCGCCCGGCCCGCCGTCGGGACCGGGGTGGGTGAGGTAGGCGGCGACGTCGAAGCCGATGCCGCCCGCGCCCAGGATCGCCACGCGCCGGCCGACGGGCCTGCGGTCGTGGAGGACGTCGAGGTAGCCCACCACGCTGGGGTGGTCGATGCCGGGGATCTCGGGGACGCGGGGGGTGACGCCGGTGGCCAGGACGATCTCGTCGTGGCCGGCGTCCGCGAGCTGCTCCGCGGTGACCTCGGTGCCCAGGCGCGACCGGACGCCGAGGGCGCCGAGCCGGTGGCGGTAGTAGCGCAGGGTCTCGTCGAACTCCTGCTTGCCGGGGACGCGGCGGGCGGTGTTGAGCTGCCCGCCGATCTCGGGGGCGGCGTCGTACAGGGTGACGGTGTGGCCGCGCTCGGCCGCGGAGACGGCGAAGGCGAGCCCGGCCGGTCCGGCGCCGACCACCGCGACGTCCTTGACCCGGCGGGTGGGCTCCAGGACCAGTTCGGTCTCGTGGCAGGCCCGGGGGTTGACCAGGCAGGAGGTGATCTTGAGGCTGAAGGTGTGGTCGAGGCAGGCCTGGTTGCAGCCGATGCAGGTGTTGATCGCCTCGGGGGTGCCGGCGGCGGCCTTGGCGACGAAGTCGGCGTCGGCGAGCATGGGGCGGGCCAGGGAGACCATGTCGGCGTCGCCGTCGGCGAGGATCCGCTCGGCCAGCTCGGGGTTGTTGATGCGGTTGCAGGTGACCAGCGGGACGGAGACGGACCCCATCAGCTTGCGGGTGACCCAGGTGAAGGCGCCGCGGGGCACGGAGGTGGCGATGGTGGGGATGCGCGCCTCGTGCCAGCCGATGCCGGTGTTGATGATGGTGGCGCCCGCGGCCTCGACGGCGCGGGCCAGCTCGACGACCTCGGGGAAGGTGGAGCCGCCGGGCACCAGGTCGAGCATGGACAGCCGGTAGACGATGATGAAGTCCTCGCCGACGCGCTCGCGGACCCGGCGCACGATCTCGACGGGGAAGCGCATGCGGTTGGCGTACGAGCCGCCCCAGCGGTCGGTGCGGTGGTTGGTGGCGGAGGCGATGAACTCGTTGATCAGATAGCCCTCGGAGCCCATGATCTCCACGCCGTCGTAGCCCGCGGACCGGGCGAGGGCGGCGCTGTGGGCGAAGTCCTCGATGGTCCGCTCGATCTCGGCGTCGGTGAGTTCGCGCGGGGTGTGGGGGCTGATCGGAGCCTTCAGCGGGCTCGGGGCGACGAGGTCGGGGTGGTAGGCGTAGCGGCCGAAGTGGAGGATCTGCATCGCGATGCGGCCGCCCTCGGCGTGGACGGCGTCGGTGACGGCGCGGTGGCGTTCGGCCTCCTCCTCGGTGGTGAGCATGGCGCCGCCGGGGTAGGGGCGTCCGGCCTCGTTGGGGGCTATGCCGCCGGTGACGATCAGGCCGACGCCGCCGCGGGCGCGCTCGGCGTAGAAGGCGGCCATCCGGGAGAAGCCGTCGGGGGCCTCCTCCAGACCGACGTGCATCGAGCCCATGAGGACCCGGTTGGGCAGGGTGGTGAAGCCCAGGTCCAGCGGCCGGAGCAGATGGGGGTAGGCGGTCATGCGGTCGGTCTCCCGGTTCGGTGCGGGTGAGGGCGGTGCGGCGGAAGGAGGGGGTGACGGGAGGAGCGGGACGGGCCGGCGGTCAGCGGCCGGCGGCCTCGTGTGAGATCCGCTCGAACTGCGCGCCCATGGCCTCGGCCAGGGCCTGGGCGGCGGACAGCGGGCGGACCATGACGGTGAGGTCGTCGATCCTGCCGTCCTCGTCGAAGTGCAGGAAGTCGCAGCCCTGGATCCGCCGGCCGCCGACCGTGGCGGTGAAGACGAGGGCGTGGTCGCGGCCGTCCGGGCCGGAGAACTCACGGGTGTAGGAGAAGTCCTCGAAGACCCGCATCACACCGCGCAGGATCGCCGCGGTGATCGCCTTTCCCTCGTAGGGCCTGAAGGCGACGGGGCTGGTGAAGACGACGTCCTCGGCCAGCAGGTCCGCCAGCGCCTGCTCGTCGCGGGCCTCCACGGCGCGCCGGAAGGGGTTCATGCCGACCACCTCGATAGCCAAAAAGTTTACTAGGTGCGTTGGAGAGTAAATCCTGGCGGGAAGTCTGTCCACACCGGGCCGAAGCCGCGCCCGCCGGTGCCGGGACGGCGCGGAACAGTCGATTTGTCGGCAGGTCGCCCCCGTGCTGCAATACGGGGATGGCTCTGCGCAACGCGGTGATGGCGGCCCTACTGGAAGGCGAGGCGTCGGGCTGGGACCTGGCCAAGGGGTTCGACTCCTCGGTCGCCAACTTCTGGACGGCCACCCCCCAGCAGCTCTACCGCGAACTCGAGCGCATGGAACGGGAGGGGCTCGTGGCGGCCCGCGTCGTCCAGCAGGAGCGCCGGCCCAACAAGCGGCTGTTCTCCCTGACCGAGGCGGGATACGCCGCACTGCGCGACTACACCGCCGCCGCCCTCGCCCGGCCCACCGTCATCCGCGACGAACTGCTGGTGAAGGTCCAGAGCGCCGACGTGGGCGACATCGAGGGGGTCAGGGCCGCCGTCGAGACGCAACTGGAGTGGTCTACGGCCAAGCTGGCCCGCTACGAGCGGGGGCGCGCCAAGCTGCTGGACGGGCGCACCGAGGAGGAGTACCTCGCGCGGGCCGAACGCGTGGGCCCCTACCTCACACTGCTGCGCGGCATCGCCTTCGAGCGCGAGAACCTGCAGTGGTGCGAGACCGCCCTGAAGGTCCTGCGACAGCGGGGCGCCGGTGCGCGCACCGGCGCCGGTGGACGCGGGGGCGCGGTGGAGGCGTCCGGCCGCCGGCGGTGAGCGGCCCCGTACCCGCCGACCGGGCCCCGGACCTACGCCTCGAAGCCCGCCGCACCGCCGGGCACCAGATCCGGATGCGCCTCCAGCAGCCGTTCGGGAGCCGCCTGCCGCCAGGAGTCGACGAGGACGTCCCGCAGCTCGGCGATGTCCTCCAGGGCGGCCAGCCTGACCCGCACCCACGCCGAGGACACCTCGTGGGGCGGCACCCAGAACTTCTCCGGCTCGGCCGCGATCAGCTCGGTGCGCTCAAGGCGCGGGCAGCGCACGGCGACGGAGGTCTCGTCGTCGGGGACCGTGATGTACATCTTCCCGGCCACCCGGAAGGTGGGCATGCTCCACGCCTCCTTCTCCACGGTCTCCGGGAGGGACAGCGCGATACGTCGGACGTCGTCGGAATCGATCACGGCGATACCGTAGCCGCGCCCACCGACACGGCCGGGCCGCGCCGGGGCCTCAGGCCGGGCCGCGCCGGGGCCCCGGTCCCTCAGGAGGGCCGGGAGGCGGTGCGGGAGAGGAAGGCGTCCCGGTCGAGGAAGACCAACCGGGCCCGCTTGTGCGGCAGTTCGATCTCGGGGCCGAGGACGAAACCGGTACGCAGCAGCCGGGAGACCGCCTTCTCGTTGCGGGCGTCGGGCTCGGCGACGATCCGCCTGCGGCCGGGGTCCTCGGCCAGCAGGTGGGCCAGGAAGACGGTCAGCAGGGTGCCGGTGAAGCCCGGCCGCGCCCCGCCGTCCGCCGGGCCGACCATCAGATGGAGGCCGTAGTCCCCCGGCCGCACCTCGTAGTACTCGCCGACCGGGTCGGCGTCCGGCTCGTAGGTCTGGAAGAGGGCGACCGGCCGGTCGTCGAGGTGGATCAGGTAGGCGTGGTGCGTGGACAGGGAGTCCAGGTACTCGTAGATCTCCAGGACCTGCTCGCGGGTGTGGTCCAGCATCCCCCAGAAGCGGGCCCGCTCCCGGGTCACCCAGTCATACAGCAGATCGATGTCGCGGGCGGGGTCCACGGGGACGACGCGGACCGTGCCGAAGCCCTCGACGCGGGCCTCGTGCACGGCTTGGCGACGCCGGGGGGCCGAGGGCGCGGAGGGGGCGGAGGCGCCGGAGGGCGCGGCCGGGTCGGTCACTTCTCTCCTCGGTCGGAGGCTGCGGACGGTACGGATGGTACCGGCGGTGCGGCGGGCTCCTCGGCGAGCTTCTCCCAGTCGGTGACGACCGGGACCAGCTCGCAGCGCGCCCACGGCGAAAGCTGGTCGCGGTGGTGCGGGTCCCCGGGCACGCCCGAGGCACCGAGCGGCACCACCCAGGCGCTGTCCTCACGGCGGGCGAGGTCCCACACGTAGCGGGCGGCGGAGGCGCGGGCGCTGAGGTCGGTGACCCCGGGCACGCTGGAGGTGGCCAGCACGCAGTCGTGGTCGCCGGCCAGGGAGGGCCAGGGCTCGCCGGGATCGGCCGGCAGCGCCTGCCAGGGCGCGAGCCGGTGGGTGTCGCCCCACCGCGCCGGCGGGCCCTGGACGGCGGCCTCGCCGGCCGCCACCTCCTCGACGGCGGCCCGTACGGCCCCGGCCCGGTCCGCGAGCGGCAGGAGGTCCGTGGCCAGCAGATGCTCCAGGGCGTATCCGACGCGGGGCACGAGCGCGAGCCAGGGCCGGAAGACCTCCGGTGCGGGCGGCGGGTCCGCCAGCGGCCGCAGCAGCGGATGCTTCGCCAGCAGCCTGACCGTCGCGGTGCGGACGGCGGCGAAGGAGGCGGCGCCGGCGCTGTCGGCGTCCATACGGCGGTCCCAGTCCAGCAGCCGCTCCCGCAACCGCCGGGCGTCCGGCCCCAGTTCCCCGGGGTCGGTGCGCGCCAGCAGGTCCAGCAGGGGCGCGGCCGAGGCCAGCAGGGTGTCGCGGTGGACGGCCGCCATGTCCTTCGCGGACCACACGGCCCGCTCCGCCAGCAGCTCCCGGATGCGTTCGGCCCGGTGCGGCGGCGCGAACTCCACACCGAGGGGTCCGGCGATGCCGCGCTGGTTGGCCATGACCGCGACGCCCTCGACGCGTTCGCGCGGCATCGGCCCGTGCCAGGCCCGCCAGGCGTACCGGGGCTCCCAGGCGGGCACGACCCTCGTCCGGTTGTCCGGATGGCGCACGGGAACGGCGCCCGCCACCCGGTGCAGCGTCCCGCCCGCGGTGTCGGCGGCCAGGACGACGTTGACGGGCTCCACCCAGCCGTCCAGGGCGCGGTCGACGTCGGCGACGGAGCGGGCCCGCAGCAGGGCGGGAAGCACCCCGAAGCCGAGGTCCGCGCTCACCCGAGGGGGGTGGCGCAGGGCGAGCGCGCCGAAGACGTCCGGGGCCATGGCGTCCGGGGCGTCCGGTGCGGCGGAGTCCCGAGCCGGGAGGCCCGGGACGCAGGAGCCCGGATCCGCCCAGTGGGCCGCCTCGTCGCCGTCGGCGATGACGGGCCCGCGCTCGGTCTCGATCACCTCGACGGTCACGGGCTCGCCGCCGGCCACCTCGATCGTCTCCACGTGACGCTCGGCGGGCCGCCACCCGTTCGGGCCCAGCGCCTCCACCCGCTCCCCGCCCGGCCCGGTGCGCCGCAGCCGCTCGCGGTAGAGGTCCTGGTAGTCGGCCATGGCGTTGGTGATGGCCCAGGCCACCGGGCCGGCATGGCCGAAGTGGGCGATGCCGGGGACACCGGGGACGGCGAGGCCGACGACGTCGAACTCCGGGCAGGCCAGCCGGATCTGCTGGTAGACCCCCGGGGCCTCGATGAACCGGTGGGGGTCGCCCGCGACGATCGCCGCGCCCGTGGTGCTGTGTTCCGGCGGGACGAGCCAGCCGTTGCTGCCGGAGGTGCCGGGCCCGTCGGTGGCGAACACCCCCACCCACTCGGGCCCCAGACGGCGGGCGACGGCGTCGCGCCAGAGCTTGGCCGGGAAGCCCGCGAACAGGATGTGCGCCGACAGCCAGACGCCCAGCGGCGTCCACGGCCGCCAGCGGCCGGGTGCCAGGCCAGTGGCGGCGAACTCCGGGGCCCGGGCGGCCCCTTCCGCCAGCCCGTCGTTGACCCCGTCGACATAGGAGCGGACCCAGGCGGCGGTGCCGGGATCCTCGCGCTCCAGGGTGTCCATGCACCGCCGGGCGGTGTCCTCCAGCCGCACCCGCCGCGCGAACCGGTCCCAGGAGACGGCCTCCGCACCGAGGAACGACGCGGTGGTGCCCTGCGCGCGGTGCCGCTCGACCTCGATCTGCCAGGCGCGGTCGGCCGCCGCGTTGCGTCCCTGGGCGTACGCCAGCTCGTCCGCGCCGTCCGCGCGCAGATGCGGTACGCCCCAGGCGTCCCGGTAGACCCTCACGGTCATGCTCGACCCCCCTTCCCGGCGGTGGACCGCCCGGCGCGGCCCAGCAGCAGGCCGGCCGCGCAGCCGCCCGCGAGGACCGCCGCGGCGCCGGCCAGCTGCCCGGTCCGCAGACCGGAGGCGAACGCCTCGGCGACCGCGGCCAGATCCGCCTCCCGGGAGACCCGGGCCAGGGCGGCGGGCAGCGACTGCGCGGCGCCGGCCGAGTCCGGCAGCAGGGCGGCGAACCGGGAGGCCAGGACCGCCCCCAGGACGGCGACGCCCAGACCGGCGCCCATCTCGGTGAGGGTGCCGTTGACACCGGCTCCCGCGCCCGCCTTCTCCTTGGGGATCGAGCTCATGACGGCCTCGGCGATGGCCGGATTGGCGCAGCCGCAGCCCGCCCCCATCAGCACCAGGCCGAACAGGATCCCGCCGTAGCCCCCGTCGCCGACGAGTGCGACGACCGCGAGGCCGGCCGCCATCACGGCCATGCCCGAGGCGATCATCACCGGCAGGCCGAAGCGCGCGATCAGCCGCGCGGAGGCGCCGGTGAAGTTCACCAGCACCACCGTCAGCGCGAAGGGCGCGACGGCCAGCCCCGCCTGGAGCGGGCTGTCGCCGCGGACGAACTGGAACTGCTGCGTGAGCAGGTACAGGGCGCCGCCGCTGCCGAAGGTGATCAGCACGACACCCGTCACGGCCCCGGTGAAGCGGCGGCTGCGGAACAGGGCCGGGTCCAGCATCGGATGCTCCGTGCGCCGCTCCCAGCGCAGGAAGACCGCCAGCACGGCGGCGCCCAGCACGGCCGGCACCAGGATCCGGGGAGAGCCCCAGCCCTCCTCCGGCCCGGTGATGACGGCGTAGACCACACAGGTCATGCCGGTGACGGAGAGCACCAGGCCCGGCAGGTCGAGGCGGCCGCCGCGAGGGTCGCGGCTCTCGGGTACCAGGACCGCGACGGCGACCAGGCCGATGAGCACCACCGGGATGTTGATCAGGAAGATCGCACCCCACCAGTAGTGGCTGAGCACCAGCCCGCCGACGACCGGCCCGGAGGCGAAGCCGAGGGCGTTGACGGCACCCCACAGGCCGATGGCCTTGGGCCGCTCGCTCGCGTCGAAGACCTGCATGACGACGGCGAGGGTGGTCGTCAGCAGCAGCGCCGCGCCCACGCCCATGCCCGCGCGGGCCGCGATGAGCTGGGCGGAGGAGGAGGCGAGTCCCGCCGCCAGCGAGCCGGCCCCGAACAGGGCCAGCCCGGCCAGCAGCATCCGCTTGCGTCCGTAGCGGTCGGCGGCGTTGCCCGCCGCGAGCAGCAGGCCCGCCTGCACCAGCGCGTAGGCGTTGATCATCCACTGGATGTCGGCGGTGGACGCGCCCAGCTCGCCGGTCAGCGACGGGATCGCCACGTTGAGCACGGTGTTGTCGAGCACCACGACGAGCTCGGCCAGGCAGACCACGGCCAGGATCGCCCAGCGGGCGGGGTGCCCGCCGGGTGGTCCGGCCGCCGCCGAATCGGGTGCGGGACCGGGCGCCGGGCCGGCGCCGGTGGCCGGGTCGGTCGTCACCACGGTGTGTCAGGCCCTCCCCGGGGCGTAGGGGGCGATGGGGTTCCTCAGGCTACCGACGAGCTGGAGCGCGCCGGAGGGGTCCGCCAGGTCCACCATCTGCCGGTTGTCGCGCAGCTGGAGCCGGTTGAGGCAGGACAGCGCGAACTCCTCGGCGAAGATGTCGTACCGCTCGAACCGCCCGGCCAGCTCCGGCACGGACTCCTGGTAGCGGATCACCGCCTCGGCGACGGTGCGCCAGAAGGCGTCCTCGGTCAGCACGCCCCGGTCGGCGAGGATCGCGCCGAGGTGGCGCAGGAAGCAGTCGAAGACGTCGGTGAGGATCGCCAGCAGCCGCATGTCCTCGGGTGTCTCGGCGCGGATGCGCTCCACCTCGGGGGGCAGCTCCACGCCGGAGTCCATCACGACGATCTCCTCGGCGATGTCCTTGAACACCGCCCGCGCCACCGCGTCGTCCTCCAGGACGAGGATGACGTTCTCGCCGTGCGGCATGTACGCCAGGTCGTAGGCGTAGAAGCTGTGCAGCAGCGGGGCGAGGTAGGCGTCCAGGTAGCGGCCCAGCCAGGCCTCGGGGGTGAGGCCGGAGCGTTCGATCAGCGCGGCGGCCAGCGAGCCCCCCTCGGTGTCGGTGTGGAGCAGGGACGCCATGGTGGCCAGGCGCTGTCCCTCCTCCAGCCGCGGGACGGGGCTCTCGCGCCACAGGGCCGCGAGCATCTTGCGGTAGGGCGAGTAGCGGTCGGTGGCGGCCTCGTAGCCGGGGTGGCGGTAGCCGACGGCGGCGCGCTCGCGGATGATCTCCAGTCCGGTGGCGCGCAGTACGGGGTCCTTGGCCACCAGGTCGGCCAGCCAGTCGTTGATGGCGGGGGTGGCCTCCATGTAGGCCGCCGACAGGCCCCGCATGAAGCCCATGTTCAGCACGGACAGGGCCGTCTTGACGTAGTGCTTGCCCGGCGCGGAGGTGTTGAAGAAGGTGCGGATGGACTGCTGGGCCAGGTACTCGTCCTCGCCCTCGCCCAGCAGAACGATCCGGCGCTGGGCGACCTCGGCGGAGAAGGTCACGGCGAGCTTGTTCCACCACTGCCAGGGGTGGACGGGGATCAGCAGGTAGTCCGCCGGGTCCAGGCCCTGGCCGCGCAGCACGGAGTCGAACCGGTCCAGGGTCTCCTCGCCGAGTTCGGCGCGCAGCAGCGTGTGGTAGTCGGTGTCGGCCGAGCAGGTGAAGGTGGTGTGGTCGCGGTGGGCGGCCACCCACAGCAGCCGTACCGGGGCCGCGGTCTCGGGCGCGTAGGCCAGGTACTCGTGGATCCCGAAGCCGAGGCGGCCGTTGTTGGCGACGAAGCAGGGATGGCCCTCGGTCATACCGGTCTCGATCGCCTGGAATCCGGAGCCGGCCAGCTCGGCGGCGGTGACCGGCTCCTTCGCCAGTTTGTAGGCGGTGCTCGCCAGGGTGGAGCTGATCTCCTCCAGGTAGACGGGCAGGATCTCGTCGCTCAGGCCCAGGGCGCCGCGGAACTCGGTGAAGAACGCGAAGGCGTCCAGGGGCAGTTCGATGCCGCCGCGGTGGCGGGTGATGCTGCCGGCGTCGATCTGCCAGTGGTCGAGTGCCATCAGGCGGGCCGTGAAGCGGTACTCGGTCTCCTCGCCGTCCTCGCCGCCGGTGACGGCGTAGCGTCCGCCGCCCAGTTCGGCGGGGATCAGCAGGCGCTCGTGGGAGAACTCCGACAGGGCCTTGCGCAGCAGCAGCCGTACGGCGGTGTCCCAGTTCCCGGGGGTCAGATGGGCCACGGCCCTGTGCGGATCGGACTGCGGCACGGGGTGCGGTACGGCGTGTGTTACGGCGTGGGGGGAGGCGGCGGTCACAGGGCGGCTCCTCGTGTGGCGGCCTCGAAGCTCTCGCGGGTGCAGAAGCTCAGCAGGGCCTCCTTCTCCGGTTTGGCGATCGTGCCGGCGACCTCGAAGCCGACGGCGGCGTTGAGGGTGTGCACGGCGGTGTTGCGGGCGTCGGGCTCGACGACCACGCGGCGGGTGGCCGGATCGTCGAAGAGCATCGCCATCACCGTGGTGATGACGGCGAGGGTGAACCCGTGGACCGGGGTGTCGGACGGCGCGGTGAGGAAGTGCATCCCGACGTCGCCCTCCCGGTGGTCGTACAGCCCGGCCAGCTCCACACGGGCCGGGTCGTAGCGCTCGACGAGGAAGGCGGGGCTGCCGCGGTGCAGGCCGAGGAAGGCGTCGTGGTGCGGGTGTTCGGCGATCCGCCGGTACTCGTCGGCCACCTGCCGCTCGTCGGCGTCCTGCATCATCCAGTACACGGCCTTGGGGTGGGTCACCCAGGAGTGCAGCAGGGGCGCGTCGGCGGCGGGGTCGAGGGCGACCACGGAGAATCCCCCCAGACGGGGGTCCTCGCGGTGGAAGAGGACGTCGCTCACGCGATGCCTCCCTCGGGGGCGCCGAAGTCCTGGAAGGCGATGGACTTCTCGACGGGGTAGACCTCGCGGCCGAGGATGTCGCGGATGATCCAGGAGTTGCGGTACGGGCCCATGCCCAGGTCCGGCGAGGTGACGCTGTGGGCGTGGACGGCGCCGTTCTGCAGGAAGACGCCGCGCCCGGTGACGTCGACGCTGTAGTTGCGGGCGACGTCGAAGCGGCCCGAGGAGTCGAAGCGCAGGCGGTCGCGGATCCCGTCCAGGAAGGCGGGGACGCGGTGGCGGTAGCCGGTGGCCAGGATCAGGCCCTCGGTGGTGAGGGTGAACTCCTCGCCCTGTTCGACCTGGCGCAGGCCCAGGGTGTAGGTGCCGCTCGCCTCGTCGTGGGAGGCGGAGGTCAGCGCGGTGTTGGTCAGTAGCCGGGTGGGGACGGGGCCGGCGGCGCTCTTGGCGTACAGCAGGTCGAAGATGTCGTTGATCAGGGCCTCGTTGATGCCCTTGAACAGGCCCTTCTGCTCGCCCTCCAGCCGGTGCCGGGTGGTCTCGGGCAGGGCGTGGAAGTAGTCGATGTAGTCGGGGGAGGTCATCTCCAGGGTCAGCTTGGTGTACTCCAGCGGGAAGAACCGCGGGGAGCGGGTGACCCAGTTCAGGCGGTAGCCGTGGGTGTCGATCTCCGAGAGCAGGTCGTGGTAGATCTCGGCGGCGCTCTGCCCGCTGCCCACGATGGTGATGCTCTCCTTGGCCTGGAGCGCCTTCCTGTGCTGCAGGTAGCGGGAGTTGTGGATCACGTCGCCGCCCAGTCCCTCGCAGGACTCGGGGACGTACGGCGGGGTGCCGGTGCCCAGCACCAGATGGCGGGCCCGGTGCTCGGTGAGTTCGCCGGTGGAGGTGTCGCGGGCGGTGACGGTGTACAGGCCCTCGGCCTCGTCGTGGGAGACGGCTGTGACCTCGCGGCCGAAGCGGACGCAGGACAGCCGGCCGGCGGCCCAGCGGCAGTAGGCGTTGTACTCGGCGCGCAGCGGATAGAAGCTCTCGCGGATGTAGAACTGGTACAGGCGCCCGGACTGCTTGAGGTAGTTGAGGAAGGAGTAGGGGGAGGTGGGGTCGGCCATGGTCACCAGGTCGGCCATGAAGGGCGTCTGCAGGGTGACGCCGTCCAGCAGCATGCCGGGGTGCCAGTCGAACTCCGGGCGGCTCTCCAGGAAGAGCCCGTCGAGGTCGTCGACCGGCTCGGTCAGGCAGGCCAGCCCCAGGTTGAAGGGGCCCAGTCCGATGGCTATGAAGTCGTGAGGGGTGGACACGTCGTCTCCGTGGGTCTGGTGATCCGGTGGTTCAGGCGGCCGGCGAGCCGTTCCGGCGGGCGGCGGCGGAGGCCAGGTGTTCCTGGGCGTGCCCGGCGATCAGGCCGAGGACGGCGCGGATGTCGTCCGTCGTCGTCTCCGGGTTGAGCAGGGTGAACTTCAGGTGGTGGCGGCCGTCGACCACCGTTCCGGCGACCACGGCCTCGCCGGAGGCGGCCAGGGCCTCGCGGGCGTGCAGGTTGGCCAGGTCCACGGCCGTCTCGTCGGCTTCCGCGCCGGCCTCCGTGCCGGGGGTGTAGCGGAAGACCAGGGTGGAGAGCGTCGGCCTGGTGACGACGGTGAAGCGGGGGTCCTCCTCCAGGATCCGCCAGGTGTCGGCGGCGAGGTCAACCACCTGGTCGAAGAGCGCGCCGACGGCGTCGGCGCCCATGATGCGCAGGGTCAGCCACAGCTTGAGCGCGTCGAAGCGCCGGGTGGTCTGCAGGGACTTGTCGACCTGGTTGGGGATGCGCTTCTCGGCGCTGCGGGCCGGGTTGAGGTAGTCGGCGTGGTAGGTGGCGTGCCGCAGGGTGGAGCCGTCGCGGACGAGGACGGCGCTGGAACTGACCGGCTGGAAGAAGGACTTGTGGTAGTCGACGGTGACCGAGTCGGCCCGCTCGATGCCGTTCAGCAGATGGCGGCGCTTGGTGGAGGCCAGCAGTCCGCAGCCGTATGCGGCGTCGACGTGGAACCACGTCCCGGCCTCCTGGCACAGCTCGGCTATCTCCGGCAGGGGGTCGATGGAGCCGAAGTCGGTGGTGCCGGCGGTGGCGGAGACGGCCATCACCGTCAGGCCCTCCTCCCGGCAGCGGCGCAGTTCGCGGGCGAGGGCGTCGGTACGCATCCGGCGGTCGCCGTCACAGGGTACGGAGAGGACCGATCCCGGCTCCAGACCGAGGAGTTTGGCGGCCTTCAGTACGGAGAAGTGGCCGGCCTCGGAGGTCAGGACGCGCAGTTTCGGCAGCATCTCGCAGACCGGCGGCGGGGTGGGGGAGTTCTTCCGCAGCAGCCGGAGGGCCTCCTCGCGGGCCAGCAGCAGCGCCTGGAGGTTGGACTGGGTGCCGCCGCTGGTGAAGATGCCGTCGGCGGCGCGGCCCAGGCCGATGCGGGCGGCGGTCCAGTCGATGAGCCGACGCTCCATCAGGGTGCCGCCGGCGCTCTGGTCCCAGGTGTCCAGGGAGGAGTTGACGGCGGAGAGGACGGCCTCGCCGAGCAGGGCGGGGAGCACCACCGGGCAGTTGAGGTGGGCGAGGTAGCGGGGGTGGTGGAAGTAGACCGCGTCGCGGAGGTAGACCCGTTCCAGCTCGTCGAGGGCGGCGGCCGGGTCTCCCAGGGGGCGGTCGAGGTCGATGCCGTCGACCACCGGGGCCAGTTCGCCGGGGGTGACGCCGGTGAACGGGCGGCTGGTTCCGGCGACCGTCCGGGCGACCCGTGCCACGCCTTCGGAGACCAGCCGCCGGTAGTACTCGGCGGTGGAGTCGTTCAGCAGGTGGGAGCGGGGGTCGGC
>NZ_JAKMAY010000009.1:0-13969 GCF_022015835.1 Streptomyces sp. ICN903
GGGCGAGGGGGCGAAGGACGGCGGGAGGTACCGAAAGCGGCCGCGCCCGCCCCGCGTGCGACACCCGGTGCGTTCCCGGGTGCCGGTGCGGGACGGCCGCGGCCGCCGGGTGGTGCGGCCGGGCGGTGGAGAGGCGGGGACGGACGGACCACCGCTCCGGCTCGTCACCGGCCGGCGGCACCGCTCGTACCGGTGCCGCCGGTGGTACGGGTTGGGAGCCCCCCGGTGCGGCCGCCGTCGACCAGACCGGACCGGGGGGCCGGCTTCATCCCCCTCGGCGGCTACTGGTCGCCGAAGAGGTCCGCGTAGGTGGCCAGGGCGAGAGCGGCGTCCGCCTGGGCCCAGAAGCGGTGGTAGGTGAACGTCGGCGCCTCGCCGCCGTTCAGGTAGCTCTCCACCTTGTTGAACTGCGGATCGTCCTCGTAGAAGGAGCGGATCGACAGGAAGGTGGAGTCGGAGTCGATCCTGTCGCCGTTGGGCATGGTGCCGGTCCAGCCCTCGGGGACGTACACCGGGTTCTCGAACCGCTCGAAGTCGGTCCGGGTCTCCTCCACGGCGATGCCCATGGCGTCCTGGTGGTGGTCCCACATGGCGTCCATCAACGCCTTGGCGGTGGTCCTGGCCTCCTCGTCGCCGGACTTGGCGGCGTAGTACATCAGGGTCTTGGCCAGGGCCGCGGTGACGCCGACGTCGGTGGAGTAGTCGCGGACCGTCACGTGCAGGTCCGAGTTGTCACCGGGGTTGGAGGGGTTCCAGGTGTCGGGCTTGCCCGACCACTGGAGGGTGGACGGGATCTGGTAGTTGCCGTCCGGGTTGACCGTCACCTCGGACAGGACCCACGGGACCCACTTGTCCAGGACCTCCTTGGCCGTGGCGTTGCCGGTCTCGTGGTAGAGCTCGGCGACGCGCTCCATCGACCAGGCCTGCATGCCGAACCACTGGTTGGACGGCGGGTCGTGGTAGACGGGCTTCTCGTCGTAGAACATGCCGTAGAAGGTGGGGGTGCCGGCCGGCGGGGTGCCGTAGTCGCCCTCCCAGCTGTTGGTCGCGCCGCCGGCGATGCCGCCCTCGTCGGACTGCAGCCAGCGGTAGAACTCGACCTGGCGCTGGAGGCTCTTCTCCCAGTCCGACACCGCGGTGGAGCCCTTGGGCCTCAGCTCCGGGACGGTGGTCAGGGCGTGGGCCGTCATCGGGTTCTGGTAGCCGAAGTGGTTGTGGCTGCTGCCGATCCGCCAGGCCCAGCCGGCGCTGGTGTCGGTGGCGCCGCCCCAGGCGTAGTACCAGGACAGCAGGTAGTGCGCGCTGTCCTTGCCGGTGCCGGCGGGGCAGGAGGTGGGACCGGTGCAGTTGCCGATCTTCTTGAAGTACTTGTCGAAGAAGGCGTAGCGCAGGTAGTCGCCCATCTTCGCGGCCTTGGACAGGGTCGCGGAGATCTCGGACTTCTTGCCCTGCTCCTCGGCCCACGTCTCGGCCCAGTAGGCGGCCTGGATGGCGCGGGCGTCGGCGTCGGGGGCGTTGGTGAACTTCCACTGCTCGGCGTAGCTGTCGTCGTCCATGAACAGGTCGAGGTACCCGTTCTCACCGCCGAAGGTGAAGTCGTCGCAGGTGGGCTGCGGGACGGTCTCCCACACCGACTCCTGCGAGCCGCGCTGGAAGGTGTTGATGTACGACGGCGCGTCCGACTCCGGTCCGCCCTGGCAGACGCTACCGGGCTCGTTGCCGTAGCCGTAGACGTTGTCCACGTCCTGCAGCCAGTGCATGCCGTAGATCTCGTCGGTGCCGTAGGCGCTGCGCAGCTCGCCCGCGATCGGGTCCCTGCCGACCGGGACGTTGCCGTCGATCGCCGACGGGTAGTCCTCGGGGGTCGGGTGCTCCGCCGCGTAGGTGGCCGGGCTGGAGGGGTCGTAGAAGCTGTTGGTCGGCTGGTCGTCGGCCGTGGGGATCATGTAGTCCTCCATGATCTGCCACGACTCGTTGAACGGGCCCCAGTCCTCGGTGACCTTGCCGTACATGGCCTGCAGCCAGATGAGGTAGCTGTACGCCTCGGAGGTCGTCTCGTGACCGTGGTCGGGGGCCTCGACCATCAGCGTCTCGACGGAGTGGTAGGGGATGCCCTCCGGGGAGAAGTACCCGTTGGCCGGGTCGAAGATCTTGTTGTAGAGCTCCAGGAAGCGGTCCTCGTACTCGCCTCCCTCGCCGGAGCCGGCGAGCTGGGTGACCGTCACCTCGGCCTCGTCGTGGCCGGGGGCGCTGATGGTGAAGGTCGCCGCTCCGGTGCCGGTGGCGTCGGCGGCGACGGTCACCTCCTGGGGGGTGTCCCAGTTGGCGGGCGTGAAGGTGAGCGAGGCGCCGTCGGCCACGGACAGACCGGTGTTCCCGCTGGTGCGCTCCACCGTCGCCGTCACGTTCGCGGACGGCTGCCTGGAGAGCTTGACGGCGAACCGGGCGGTCTCCCCCTGGCGCACGCCGAGCTGGGCCGGGGTGACGACCACGGCGGGGCCGTCGGTCACCTCGACGCCGACGGGGGTGGACTCGCTCGACATTCCGTTGGAGTCGTGGGCGACGGCGTAGAGCGAGTAGTTGCCGGCCGGGACGTCTTCCCAGTCGAAGGAGTAGGGCGCCGTGGTGTCGGTGCCCAGCAGCTCGGTGTCGCTGTAGAACTCGACCTTCTCGATGGTGGCCCCGGACTCGGTGGCCCTCGCGGTGGCCGTCAGCGGGATGGTGGCGCCCGCGGAGAAGACCGCGCCCGCTCCGGGGCTGGTCAGCGTGGCGGTGGGGGCGGAGAGGTTGCCGCCGCAGCGGGTGCCGTTGACCGAGAAGGAGGTCGGGTCGGTGTTGGTGCCGCTGTAGCTGAAGTTGGCGCCGGCGGTGACGGCCGCGCCGGCGCCGATCCTCGGGCTGTAGGTCGGGTTCCGCACCGTGACGGTGCGGCCCGACTGCGACCACCGGCCGTTCCAGCCCTGCTGGAGCCGCTGGTTGCCGCTGTAGTCGTACGTCAGGGTCCAGTCCTCGATGGCCTCGGAACCCCGGTTGGTGATGGTGACGTTGGCGGTGAAGCCGGATCCCCAGTCGTTCTTCGTGTAGTCGACGCTGCACTGGAGGGCCGCGGCCTGGGCCGTCCCGCTGAGCGCCGAGCTCATGCCCAGCGGCAGGGAGATCGCGGCGGTGGCCGCGACCAGCAGTTTTCTGGTCCTGCCTCTCGGGGGTTTCGGCGGCACGTCCGGTACCGGTAACACGCGCATGCGGGGTTCCCTCCTCGCGGCTCGGGATGTGGGGAGAGCGGCGCCCGAAGGCGCAGGGGCTGAGGAACTGAAACCAATGGGAGCGCTCCCAAGAGTCAAGGTGGACATGACACCTGTCAAGAGTCTGAACGAGATGACCCCGTCGAAGAAATTCGATCCGCCAATTACTGAACGCACTCTGGCCACAACCGGAAGTTGGCGCTACGTTCTCCTTCAACCAGTGGGAGCGCTTCCACAGTCGTGCGCCAGGGACGGCGCGTTCGACCGACCAGGAGCCGCTTCATGCACCCCCCACCGCGCCCTCGGGCGCTGACCGGCAACGCGGCGCTCCGCGCCGCCCTCCACCGCGGTACCGGCCGGCCGGTACCGCCCGGCCGACCCCCCTCCTCCCCGGGCACCGATACCGGAGCACGCTCCGGGAGGCCGTGCCCGGAGACGGGCGCGGAGCGAGGTCTCGCTCCGCGCCACGACAGCGGTCGTTCCCCACCGCGGCGGAAAGACCCCCCGTCCGGGACTCGCACCCGTGACACGACCGCACCCCCAACGCGGAGCTGGGCTCCGTCGTCATCCGGAGAACACCGGAAGGAAGAGGAAGAGATCGCATGACAGGCACCGTTAAACCGGCGCGCAGGCGCCGGACGGCGTTACTCGCCGCCAGCGCGCTGATAGGCGGCGTGCTCGGCGCGGGTGGCATGATGCAGGGCACCGCCGCGGCGGCCCCCGTCTGCACCGTGGACTACGAGGTCGTCAACGAGTGGAACTCCGGCTTCACCGCCTCGGTCAGCGTGACCAACAACGCCACCTCCGCCCTGAGCAACTGGAAGGTGGAGTGGGACTACGCCAACAGCGGCCAGAAGGCCGGTCAGGGCTGGAACGCCACCGTCTCCCAGGACGGCACGCACGTGACCGCGAGCGCTCCGTCGTGGAGCTCCACGCTGTCCGCCGGCGGTTCCGCCACCTTCGGGTTCAACGGCGTGCACTCCGGCTCCAACCCCGTGCCCGAGACGTTCACGCTCAACGGCACCACCTGCAACGTGGACGTCCAGGACCCGGACGAACCCGATGAGCCCGACGAGCCGGACGAGCCGACCGACCCGCCCGGTGACCGCGTGGACAACCCCTACGAGGGCGCCCAGGTCTACGTGAACCCCGACTGGTCCGAGCAGGCCGCCGAGAGCGGCGGCGAGGCGATCGCCGACCAGCCCACCGCCGTGTGGCTGGACCGCATCTCCGCCATCGAGTCGGGCTCCGCGGGCGAGAACACCATGGGTCTGCGCGACCACCTCGACGCGGCCCTGGAGCAGGGCGCCGACGTGCTCCAGATGGTGACCTACAACCTGCCCGGCCGCGACTGCGCCGCGCTGGCCTCCCAGGGCGAGCTCGGCCCCGACGAGATCGACCGCTACAAGAACGAGTTCATCGACCCGATCGCGGAGATCGTCGGCGACCCGAAGTACGCCGGCCTGCGCATCGTGAACATCGTCGAGATCGACTCGCTGCCGAACCTGGTCACCAACGTCAGCGGCCGGCCCACCGCCACCGAGAACTGCGACGAGATGCTGGCCAACGGCAACTACATCAAGGGCGTCGGCTACAACCTGGCCACGCTGGGCGAGTTCGACAACGTCTACAACTACATCGACATCGGCCACCACGGCTGGCTCGGCTGGGACGACAACTTCGGCGCCTCCGCCGACCTCCTCTTCGAGGCCGCCAACGCCGAGGGCGCCACTCCGGACGACGTCGCCGGCTTCGCCGCCAACGTCGCCAACTACGGCGCGCTCAAGGAGCCGCACTTCGGCATCAACGACTCGGTGAACGGCACCTCCGTGCGCCAGTCCAAGTGGGTCGACTGGAACCGCTACGTCGACGAGCAGTCCTACGCCCAGGCCTTCCGCCAGGAGGCCGTCCGGGCCGGCTTCAACTCCGACGTCGGCGTGATCATCGACACCTCCCGCAACGGCTGGGGCGGTCCGGAGCGCCCGACCGCTCCCGCCGCCAAGACCACCGTGGACGAGTTCGTCGACAACAGCCGCGTCGACCGCCGGATCCACACCGGCAACTGGTGCAACCAGGCCGGCGCCGGTCTCGGCGAGCGTCCGAAGGCGGCTCCCGCCTCCGGTATCGACGCCTACGCGTGGATCAAGCCCCCGGGGGAGTCGGACGGCTCCAGCGAGGACATCCCGAACGACGAGGGCAAGCGCGCCGACGAGATGTGCGACCCCAGCTACGAGGGCAACGTCCGCAACGGCAACAGCCCCTCGGGCGCCCTGGACGGCGCGCCGGTCTCCGGCCACTGGTTCCAGGCCCAGTTCGAGGAGCTGCTGCGCAACGCCTACCCGCCGATCGACTGATCACTGAAGTGATCGCCCGACAGCGGTAGGACGGCTCGATGGGGGGCCGGTCGGTACGTCGGCCGGCCCCTTCGCCGTGCCCGCGCGACCGCCGTGCCCGCGCGACCGCCGTGCCCGCGCGACCGCCGTGCCCGCGCGACCGCCGTGCCCGCGCGACCGCCGTGCCCGCGCGACCGGCCGGGGCCGTCGGAAGGTCGGGGGACCAGGACGTCAGGAGGAGGTCCGGCGGATCAGTTCGGTCGGCAGCACCCGGCTGGGGTGGTCCTCCCGGCCCGCCTTGCGGCCCTCGATCTGCTCCAGCAGCACCCTGGCCATCGACCGGCCCATCTCCTCCAGCGGCTGCCGCACGCTGGTCAGCGGCGGGTCCATGTGGCGGGCGACGGCCGAGTCGTCGAAACCGACCAGGGCCACGTCCTCGGGCACCCGGCGGCCGGACTCGCGCAGCACGGCACGGGCGCCCGCGGCCATCACGTCGGAGGCGCAGAAGACGGCGTCCAGGTCGGGCCGCCGCGACAGCAGCTCCCCCATGGCGCGGCGGCCGCCCTCCTCGGTGAAGTCCCCGTCGGCCACCAGCCGCCCGTCCTCCTCCAGACCCGCGGCGCGCAGCGCGTCGCGGTACCCCTGCAGGCGGCACTGGGCCACGTACATGTCCAGCGGTCCGGTGACGGTGGCCACGGCGCGCCGACCGCGGCCGATCAGGTGTTCCACCGCGGCCTGGGCGCCGCCGGTGTTGTCGCAGTCCACGTACGGCACCGACTCGTCGCCGCTGCGGCGGCCGCTGAGGACGGCGGGCATCTCGATGCTTTCCAGCAGGTCGGGCAGGGGGTCGTCGGCGTGCACGGACACCAGCAGCACGCCGTCCACCCGGTGGGCGGTGACGTACTGGGCGAAGCGGTCGCGTTCCTTGGGATTGCGGATCAGGGTCAGCAGCAGCTGCATGTCGGTGTCGGCGAGCTCGGTGCTGACGCCGCGGATGATACCGGAGAAGTAGGGCTCGGCGAACAGCCTGGTCTCGGCCTCGGGGATGACCAGCGCGATCGCGTCGGTGCTGCCCGCGGCCAGTGCCCGGGCGGCCCGGTTGGGCACGTAGCCCAGTTCGGCGATGGCCTGCTGGACGGCGGTGCGCGTCTGGTCGCTGACGTTGGCGGCGCCGTTGATCACCCGGGAGACGGTGCCGCGGCCCACCCCCGCGTAGGCGGCGACCTGCTCCAGAGTGGGCCGCTGGCCCCGCCTTCCGCTCACTGTCATGACCGCCTCCCCAAGGTGTACGGGCTCACCTGCACAGGACCGGTCGGTCCCCTGCACCAGTATCGATCAGCCACCGAAGCTAACAGCCGGATAACTGCGCCGGGTCAGTGTGTCCATTCCCTTGACACCCGCGCCAGGGAACCGCGACTCTTCAACTCATCACGTCTGGGAGCGCTCCCAAAGGACTTGGCCCATACAGAACCCGCACGTTCCAGCCCGAGCCGCAGCACCATCCGTCACCGCGGTCCCCCACACCCTTCCACGGCCGGGAGTGAAACGTCAGGGCGCTAGGAGGACGCAGTGCGCAAGACCCGCACCACCCGCCGAGCCGTGGCCGTCATGGCCGCCGCGGCGATCGGCACGAGCCTGCTCGCCGGATGCGCGAGCGACGACGACTCGGGCGAGAAGGCCGGGGGAACCGACAGCGAGGGCAGGACCGTCATCACCGTCGGCCTCTTCGGGACCTTCGGCTTCAAGGAGGCCGGGCTCTACGAGGAGTACGAGAAGCTCAACCCGAAGGTCAAGATCGAGCAGACCGTCGTCGAGCGGAACGAGAACTACTACCCGCAGCTCCTCACCCGCCTCGCCAGCAACAGCGGGCTCGCCGACATCCAGGGCATCGAGGTGGCGAACATCGCCGAGGTCGTCCAGACCCAGGCGGACAAGTTCGCCGACCTGTCCAAGGCCGGCGGAGTCTCCAAGGACGACTACTTCGACTGGAAGTGGAACCAGGCCACCACCGCCGAGGGCAAGACCATCGGCCTGGGCACCGACATCGGCCCGATGGCCATCTGCTACCGCAAGGACCACTTCGAGGCCGCCGGCCTGCCCACCGACCGCGAAGAGGTCGGGAAGCTGTGGGAGGGCGACTGGCAGAAGTACCTCGACACCGGCAAGAAGTTCATGGACAGCGCCCCCAAGGGCGTCAAGTGGGTCGACTCCGCCAGCGGCCTGTACAACGCGGCCATCTCCTCCAGCGCCACCCGCTACTACGACGAGCAGGGCGAGGTCATCTACAAGACCAACTCCGACGTCAAGGAGGCCTGGGACGTCGCCGCGGAGGCCGCCTCCGAGGACATGACCGACAAGCACGAGCTGTTCACGGACTCGTGGAACAAGGCCATGAACAACGGCACCTTCGCCACGCTCTCCTGCCCCGCCTGGATGCTCGGTTACATCCAGGACAAGGGCGGCGAGAAGGCCGAGGGCAAGTGGGACGTCGCCCCCGCGCCCAAGGCCGGCAACTGGGGCGGCTCCTTCCTCGGAGTGCCCGAGAGCAGCAAGAACAAGGAGGAGGCGATCAAGCTCGCGGCCTGGCTGACCGCCCCCACCCAGCAGGCCAAGCTCTTCGCCGAGCGCGGCAGCTTCCCCAGCGCCCCGAAGTCGTACGAGACCCCCGAGGTCGCCGAGGCCACGCACGAGTACTTCTCGGACGCTCCCATCGGTGAGATCTTCTCCAAGGCGGCCGAGGGCATCCCGACCCAGGTGATCGGCCCGAAGGACCAGGTCATCCAGGAGAACATCACCCGCAGCGGCCTCCTGCAGATGGAGCGCAGCGGTCTGTCCTCCGACAAGGCCTGGGAAGAGGCCACCAAGGCAGTCGACAACGCCCTGGACGAGTGATCGACAAGTGACCACTACCGGTTCGCCGGTGTCCGCGCCCCCCGTGAAGCAGGGGGGCGCGGCCCCGCGCCACAAACATCTCCCCTCCTCCCGCGAGGACCGGCGGCGGGCACGCCGCAGCCGCTGGTACCAGCGGGACGTGAAGTGGAGCCCCTACGGCTTCGTCGCCCCGTTCTTCCTCTTCTTCGGGGCCTTCAGCCTCTTCCCGCTGCTCTACACGGGCTGGGCGTCGCTGCACAAGGTGTCGCTGACGGCCCCCACCGACATGGAGTGGGCCGGGCTGCACAACTTCACCCGGCTGCTCGAGGACGAGTTCTTCTGGAACGCCCTGCGCAACACCTTCAGCATCGGGATCATCTCCACCGTGCCCCAGTTGCTGATCGCGCTCGGGCTGGCCCATCTGCTGAACTACAAGCTGCGCGGCGCCACGTTCTACCGCGTGGCCATGCTGGCTCCCTACGCCACCTCGGTGGCCGCGGCGACCCTCGTCTTCGTCGTGCTCTTCGGCCGTGACTACGGCATGATCAACTGGTTCCTGGGGTTCGTCGGGATCGACCCCGTCAACTGGCACGAGGGCATGACCTCCCACTTCGCGATCTCCGCGATCGTGATCTGGCGCTGGACCGGCTACAACACCCTCATCTACCTCGCCGCCATGCAGGCGGTTCCCAAGGACCTGTACGAGTCGGCGGCGCTGGACGGCGCCTCGCGCTGGCAGCAGTTCGTCCACGTCACCATCCCCGCGCTCCGGCCGACGATCCTGTTCACGGTCGTCGTCTCCACCATCGGCGCGACACAGCTGTTCGGCGAGCCCCTGCTGTTCAACCCCGGCGGCGGCGCGAACGGCGGTCCGGCCCACCAGTACCAGACCCTGGGCCTGTACCTGTACGAGCAGGGCTGGGTCAACCTGCACCTGGGCCGGGCCTCGGCCATCGCCTGGATGATGTTCCTGATCCTGGTGCTGATCGCGCTGGTCAACTGGCTGATCTCGCGCGGCATGCAGAAGCGGGAGCTGGGCCGCAAGACCGCGAGGAGGCGCTCATGAGCGTGCTGGACTCCGACCGCGCGACACCCGCGCGGACGGCACCCGAACCCGGCGGGGCGGACCACCGCACCGGCCGCGGCCGTCCGCGTACGCGGGGACGGGCCGGCGGCGCCGGAGGCACGCTGCACGGTGGCAAGCTGACGTACGCGGTGCTGTTCCTCGTCACCGCGATCGCGCTCTTCCCGCTGTTCTGGACGGCCGTGGCCGCCTCCCGGAACAACACCCGGCTCGCGGAGATGCCGCCGCCCTTCTGGTTCGGCGGCAACCTCTTCAAGAACCTGGAGATCGCCTGGACCGACGCCAACATGGGTCTGGCGCTGCTCAACACCACCATCGTCGCCGGGTCCATCGCGGTCGGCACCGTGCTGTTCGGGACGATCGCCGGGTTCGCTTTCGCCAAACTGCGGTTCCGTTTCCGGAACCTGCTGCTGATGCTGACGATCGGCACCATGATGGTGCCGCCGCAGCTCAGCGTGGTGCCGCTGTTCATGGCGATCGCGGAACTGGAGTGGACCAACCAGCTCCAGGCCGTCATCCTGCCGACCTTCGTCAGTGCCTTCGGCGTGTTCTTCATGCGGCAGTACCTGCTGGAGGCGCTGCCGACCGAGCTGATCGAGGCCGCGCGGGTGGACGGCGCGAGCAGTCTGCGCATCGTGTGGCACGTGGTCTTCCCCGCCGCCCGGCCCGCGATGGCCGTGCTCGGCATGCTGACCTTCGTGATGGCCTGGAACGACTTCTTCTGGCCGATCATCGCGCTGACGCAGCAGAACCCGACCGTCCAGGTCGCCCTGACCGGTCTGGGCCGGGGCTACATACCCGACCAGTCGGTGATCATGGCCGGCGCGCTGCTGGGCACCCTGCCGCTGCTGCTGATCCTGACCGTCTTCGGCAAGCAGATCGTCGGCGGCATCATGCAGGGGGCGGTCAAGGGCTGACCGGCAGCCCTTCCCGTCCCCCAGCCCCCACCACGTCATCCCCTTCCGTACAACCATCGATGGGAGCGCTCCCATATGAGCCATTCCTCCTTCCCCGCCGGCTTCCTGTTCGGCTCGGCCACCTCCGCCTACCAGATCGAGGGCGCCGCCGCCGAGGACGGCCGCACGCCGTCCATCTGGGACACCTTCTGCCACACCCCCGGCAAGGTGCTCGGAGGCGACACCGGCGACGTGGCCGTGGACCACTACCACCGCTGGCGCGACGACGTCCAGCTCATGGCGGACCTCAACCTCAACGCCTACCGCTTCTCCATCTCCTGGTCCCGCGTCCAGCCCACCGGCCGCGGCCCCGCCGTCCAGCGCGGCCTGGACTTCTACCGCTCACTGGTGGACGAGCTGCTGGCCAAGGGCATCACCCCCTGGATCACGCTGTACCACTGGGACCTGCCGCAGGAGCTGGAGGACGCCGGCGGCTGGCCGGAGCGCGCCACCGCCGAGCGGTTCGCCGAGTACGCCTCCCTGGTCGCCGGCGCGCTCGGCGACCGTGTGGAGCGCTGGACCACCCTCAACGAACCCTGGTGCTCGGCCTACCTCGGCTACGGCTCGGGCGTCCACGCCCCCGGCCGCACCGACCACGCCGACGTGCTGCGCGCCGCCCACCACCTCAACCTCGCCCACGGGCTGGGCACCCAGGCCCTGCGCGCCGCCCTCCCCGGCCGCGCGCAGATCGGCGTCAGCATCAACCCGGCCGCCGTCCGGGCCCTCACCGACGACCCCGCCGACCTGGACGCCAGGCGGCGCATCGACGCCCTGGCCAACCGGATCTTCGACGGCCCGATGCTGCGCGGGGTGTACGACGAGGACCTGATCCAGGACACCTCGCGCCTGACGGACTGGAGCTTCGTCAAGGACGGCGACCTGGCCGACATCCACCAGCCGCTGGACGCCCTGGGCATCAACTACTACACCCCCACCCTGGTCTCGGCCTCCGCCGACCGGAAGCTGCCGCGCCGGGACGGGCACGGCGGCGGCGAGCAGTCCCCCTGGCCGGCCTCGGAGGACATCGCCTTCCACCAGACCCCCGGCGAGACCACCGACATGGGCTGGACGATCGACCCCACCGGTCTGCACGACCTGCTCATGCGCTACCACCGCGAGACCGGCGGCATCCCGCTCTACATCACCGAGAACGGCATGGCCTGCGACGACAAGCCGTCCCCCGACGGCACCGTCCACGACCCCGACCGCATCGCCTACCTCCACAGCCACCTGGACACCGTCCGGCGGGCGATCGCCGACGGCGCCGACGTACGCGGCTACTTCCTGTGGTCCCTGCTGGACAACTTCGAGTGGGCGTACGGCTACAGCAAGCGCTTCGGCACGGTGTACGTGGACTTCGAGTCCCTGGCGCGCGTCCCCAAGTCCAGCGCCCGGTGGTACGCCGAGGTCGCCCGGACCGGCGAACTCCCCGCCGCGGCCGAGGCACTGGACGCCGTGGACGCCGTGGGGGACCCGGTGGCCGACTGAGGCACCCCGCGGCCGGACGGTCTGACCGGAGGGCCTGACCGGGGCAGACCGGAACGCGCCGGCCGGACCGGCTGAGGCGGACCGGGCGGGGCGCAGCGGGCGTGGGGGGTGGAGACCGCTGCGCCCCGCCTGCCGTGGGGGGTGGCTGGTTCACGGGGGCCGGCTCCCGCCGGCCGACGGGGACCGGCGCGGCCGGGGCGGAAGGTTCAGCGGGGAGGCGGCTCGGCGCCCTCCCGCGCCCCGTCGGCCGCGGCTGACGGATCGGCGGTGGACGGATCGGCGGCGGCCGCGGCGGACGGCGCGGAGCCCGGCTCCGCCGTCGCCGTACCGGCCAGGATCAGCCCGCCGGCCGCCACGATCGCCGCCACGGCCGCGTCGGCGATCGGCTGCCGCCGCCCGCCCGGGCGGCGCCACTGTGCGGCGATGCTCCTCATGGCACTCCTGCCTCGATCCAGGGGGAACGTGGACAGGGAGCACGCTAGCGAGGCGGATTCCGGCGAACCACCCGTTCCGGGCAGGCGTCCGGGAACTTATGGCTCCCTTAAGGCCGGTCTACGGAACGGCTGAGGAATCACCACTTTCGGCGCGCGCCCCGTCGCACTCTGTGCCCGCGCCGGCGGCTCGCTCCGCCGGCGGACCCCCCGTCCGAGGACAGCAGGAGCCGTACCTCCGCCCCGCCGAGCACCGAGCGCCCGATCCGCACGTCGCCGCCGGTGGACTCCGCCACCCGCCGCACGATGTCCAGGCCCAGGCCCGTGGAACCGGGCCCGCCGTCGCCGTGGCCGCGGCGCAGCGCCGCGTCGGGGTCGTCGATGCCGGGCCCCGCGTCGGAGACCAGCACGATCACCGAGTCGCCGGCGGCCGAGCGGTGGACGTCCACGGCGAAGGCGGTGCCCTCCGGGGTGTGGCGGAAGACGTTGCCGAGCAGCGCGTCGAGGGCGGCGGCGAGGTCGGCGCGGGCCACGGGGACGCGCACCGGCTCCTCGACCCCGGCCAGTTCCGCCTCGCGGCCCTCGTCCTCGGCGAGCGCGGACCAGAAGTCCATCCGCTCCCGGATCACCTCGCAGGCGTCGCAGCAGGCGCCGCCGCCCGGTGCGTCCGGCGGCTGGGTCCGCTGCTCGCGCGCGGTGCGGATGATGTGGTCCACCTCCCGCTCCAGCTGCGCGACGGCCGCGCGCGTCTGCTCGGCGGCGTCGCCGTCGCCGAGCGAGGCGGTGTTGAGGCGGAGCACGGTCAGGGGGGTGCGCAGCCGGTGGGAGAGATCGGCCGCCAGCTCCCTCTCGTTGGCGAGCAGTTGGGCGACCTGGTCGGCCATCGAGTTGAACGCGGCGGCGGCCAGGCGCAGTTCGGCGGGCCCCTCCACCGGAACCCGCACCGCCAGCCGCCCCGCGCCCAGTTCCCTCGCGGCCCCGGCCAGCCGCTCGGCGGCGCCCACCATGCGGGTGCCGAGCCGGTCGGCGATGACGACGGACGCCGCGACGAGCGCCAGGCCGGTGCCGGCCAGGACGAGCCAGGCGGTGGTGACACCGCCCGTGACCTCCTCCTCGGGCACGAACACCTCGACGACGGCAGACCGTTCGGTGGTGACCGGCTGGAGCAGCACGAAGCCGCCCTCGACGGGCACGACGGCCGCCCCCTCCAGAGGGGCCGCGGACCTCAGCCTCTCCTCGGTCAGGCGGCGTTCACCGATCTCGGCACTCCCGTCCTCCCGGTCCGGGGGCGCGTACACGGCGATCCGCCCGGCGGCCTGCGCAGGCATGCTGGCCAGCCCGCGCTGGAGCGGGCCCCGGTCGCCGCCGGTGGCGGCGAGCAGGTGGGTGACGGAGGCGGCCAGCCGCTCGGCCCCCGTGAAGGCCCGGTCGCGGGCCATCTCCTTGACCACCAGTGCCAGGGGCACGGCGAAGGCCACCACGACCATCGCGGTCACGGCGATGCACACCTTGACCAGCGCCCGCCTCATTGGCCCCTCCCCTCTCCCGCCCGCCACCGCCCCGG
>NZ_JAKMAY010000009.1:13979-21572 GCF_022015835.1 Streptomyces sp. ICN903
GCCCGCCACCGCCCCGGCCCCCTGCGGCCGCGGCCGGGCTCACTCCCGCGAGGACTCCCGCGAGCAGTCGCGCGGGGGCTCCAGTTTGACGCCCACACCGCGCAGTGTGTGCAGATAGCGGGGGTTGGCCGCGGTCTCGCCCAGCTTCCTGCGGAGCCAGGAGAGATGGACGTCGATGGTCTGGTCGTCGCCGTAGCTCTGCTGCCAGACCTCCGCCAGCAGCTCCCTGCGCGGCACGACGACCCCGGGGCGCTGCGCGAGGAAGGCCAGCAGGTCGAACTCCCGGCGCGTCAGGTCCAGGGGGCGGCCGTCGAGTTCGGCCTGCCGCCGCAGCGGGTCGATGACCAGCCCGCCGGCCCGTATCGCCCGGTCCGCCTCCGCGCCCGCACCTCCGCCGCCCGCGCCCGCGCGGCGCAGCACGGCGGCCATTCGGGCGGACAGGTGCTCCACGGAGAACGGCTTGACCAGGTAGTCGTCGGCACCGTCGTTGAGCAGCCGGACGATCTCGGCCTCGTCGTCCCGCGCGGTGGCGATGATCACGGGCACCTGGGTGATCCCGCGCAGCATCTTCAGCGCCTCGGCCCCGTCCAGGTCCGGCAGCCCGAGATCGAGGATCACCACGTCGAAACCGAGGTGCGCGACCTCCCGCAGCGCCTCCAGGGCCGTTCCGACGCTGCGTACGGTGTGGGAGGCCTCCGTCAGATGCCTGATCAGGGCGGAGCGTACGAACTGGTCGTCCTCGACGACGAGTACACGTGCCATGGGCGGCACGGTACGGCATGCGCGGGCGCATCGAGGAGGCTCCGGACGCGGCCGCGCGGCCGCGAGCGCGAGGAACTCGGAAAAGCGGCTAGGGTGCGCGGGATGCGACGAGGACTGGTTCACGCGGGCGCGTGGGTGCTGGCCACCGGGTCGGCGGTGACCCTGTCCTGGTTCGGTGTGCGCACCGTGGTGTCACAGGCCGCGTACGACCTGCCGCGGATGCCGCCGCTGGCCTCGGACACGCCGGCGCCGTCCGCCTCGCGCGACAGTCCCGAGCCGGAGACCGCCTCCACCCGGCGGCCCAGAGCGTCCTCGACCGCCCGTTCGCCGGGGACGTCCGGGCCGTCCGTCTCGCGCGGCTCCGCCGGGGCCCGACGGGACGCCGGACCGGGCGGGGGCACCGCGAGCACCGGCGGGACGTCCGGGAACGTGGAGAGCCGCGAGGTGCGCGGCGGCCGGGTCGCCTTCGACCTGGGCCGGGACTCGGCCGACCTCGTCTCCGCTTCCCCCGCCCCCGGCTGGGGGATGCGGGTGTGGCAGGGGAGCCGGTGGATACGGGTCACCTTCACCCGGGGCGAGGAGGCGTCGTCGGTCTTCTGCGTCTGGGACGGCACCCCGCCGCGGGTGACGGTCGACGAGCACGGGGGCTGACGCCCCGGGGCGGCGGGGTGCGGCACCGGGGCTCAGCGCCGCTGGAAGACCCGCGCGGGCGGCTGCGGCGAGGGGGTGGCGGTGGCGTCCGTGACGGGGGCGGCGCCCCCGGTGAAATCGGCCAGCGCGCGGCCGTGTTCGACCCGGCCGGGGTGCGGGTCGCCCGCCGCGCGCCGGGTGATCGCGGCCACGGGCAGGGCCCGGTCGGAGGCGGCCAGGACGGCGTTGCCGAAGCGCCGCCCGCGCAGTACGGCGGGGTCGGCGATCAGGCACAGTTCGGGGAAGACGGCGGCGGCGGTGGCGACCTGCGCGCGCAGGTGGGCCAGCGGCGGCCCGTCGGCGAGGTTGGCGGCGTAGAGCCCTCCGGGGCACAGCACCCGCCGGACCTCGGCGAGGAACTCCGCACTGGTCAGATGGGCGGGGGTGCGGGCGCCGCCGAAGACGTCCGCGACGATCAGGTCGGCCCCGTTCTCGGGGAGCTTCGCGAGCCCGGCGCGGGCGTCGCCGCCGCGCACCCGTATCCGCCAGGCGCCCTCCAGCGGCAGCTCGCGGCGGACCAGGGCGGTCAGCGCGGCGTCCGCCTCGAAGACCTGCTGGGTGGAGCGCGGCCGGGTGGCGGCGGTGTAGCGGGCGAGGGTGAGCCCGCCGCCGCCGAGGTGCACCGCCCGCAGCGGTCGTCCGGGCGGCGCGGCGAGGTCGATCAGATGGCCGATCCGGCGCTGGTACTCGAAGTCCAGGTGCGTCGGGTCGTCGAGGTCCACATGGGACTGCGGTGCGCCGTCGAGCAGCAGCGTCCAGGCGCGCGGCCGGTCCGGGTCCGGCAGGAGCTGGGCCAGTCCGCCGTCGACCGGCTCGCTCACCGGCTCCCTGGTCCGCCTGCCGCCCTCGCGCCGCCGTCCGTTCCTCGCCACACGGTCCAGTATCACCCGTACGGCCCACCCGCGCCCCGTGGGACCTCTCCGGTGCTCAGGAACCCCCCTCGGCGGCGGCGATCGTACGGGCCGCCTCGCTCAGCGCGGCGCGCAGCCGCGCGGGCTCGGTGGTGCCCGCCTGCGCGTTCTCCGGGGACACCAGCCATCCGGTACCCGCCACCGGCGGGTCCGAGGGCCGGCCGGAGCGGCGGTGGGCCGGGACGCAGACGCTGCCCGGCAGGTCCCATCCGTCCGCGGTGCCGGGCGGAACCAGGAAGCCGAGGGTGCCGCCCGCTCCGTCGTGCAGCACCGGGCCCACGCACTCGCGCAGGCGCAGGATGTCGACGGCCTCCAGACCGTGCCGCGCGGGCACGGTCACCAGTTCACAGGGCGCGTCCGGCATTCCGGCGGGCGGCGGGCCGCCGGTCTCGCAGCCGGTGTCCAGCACGGGGGAACCTCCTCCTGGGTCGTCCTCCACGTTCGCTACACAGGGCTCAACGAACCGGTCTGTCAACCGCTACGGCGCAATGCCGCCGCAAAGGATGGCAGTTGATGGCAAATCACGTGTTGGATATCCCGTTTGTCTGCAAAACATCTCGTATCTTCCGTGAGGCGGCCGGTACGGTCCCGGCCATGGCGTCGTCACCGTCACCCTCAGCACCGGCGGGTCCGGGCCGCCAGCCCAATCTGGCCTTCCGGCGGTTGCGCGGGCGGCTCTCGCCCGGGGAGTTCGCGGCGGCCGTCCGCAGGGCGGCCCGGGAGATAGGCGAGAACGTCTCCTGTGACGCCCGGTACGTCGGGCGGGTGGAGGCCGGGGAGATCCGCTGCCCCAACTACGCCTACGAGCGCGTGTTCCTGCACATGTACCCGGGGTACTCGCTGACCGATCTGGGCTTCGAGCCCCGTCAGGCGGTTCGCGGGCGCGCCACGCGCGGACGAGGGGCGTACGACACCGCGGGCACACCCGAAGACGCCCGTATCCGCCCCGGTTCCCCCCTCCCGGAGCCGTCCTGCCCGACCCGCGATCCGAGCCACGGCCCGAGCGATCGCCCGACCGACGAGGAGAACGACGTGCTGCGTCGCGCGTTCATGACCGGCGGCCCGGCCGCAGTGGCGGCGGTGTCCCTGGACCCCCTGGCGCGCCCGGCCGCCGCCGCGGCCCGGAGCGGCCGGCCCGGCGCGGCCGAGGCCGCGGCCGTCGAGGAGACGGTGCGCGGCATCCGGCTGCTCGACGACCGGTACGGCGCCGACCGCCTCTACCACCGGGCCGACGGCGCCCTGCGGACCGCGTACGACCTGCTGGACGCGGGTGCCCGGCGGCAGCCGACCGCCGACCGGCTGCACTCCTGGACCGGTGAACTGGCCCTGTCCGTGGGCTGGCTGGCCCACGACTCGGGCCGTCTGGCCGAGGCCCGCCCGCACTACGCCGAGGCCCTGGCCATCGCCCGGGTGGCCGGGGACGCGGCCCTGGAGGCGCACGCCTTCTGCAACACCTCCTTCCTCGCCCGCGACGCCGGACGCCCCCGGGAGGCGGTACGGGCCGCGCAGGCCGGGCAGCACATCGCCCGCCACCTGGGCTCGGCGCGGCTGCTGTCGCTGCTGGCGGCGCGCGAGGCGGGCGGCTGGGCCCTCCTCGCCGACCGCACGGCCTGCGAGGAGTCCCTGAGTCGGGCGCGGACGCTGTTCGAGCACGGCCCCCGCGACGCCGACCCGGAGTGGATGACCTTCTACGGCGAGGCCGAACTGAACGGTCTGGAGGCGCAGTGCTGGGCGGCGCTGGGCGACTGGGGGCGCGCGGCACGCCGCGCGCGCCGCGCGGTGGCCCTCCAGGATCCGCACTTCACGCGCAACACCGCCCTGTTCACCGCCGAACTGGCGGGCGACCTCGCCGGCGGGGGCGAGGTGGAGGAGGCCGCCGGGTCCGCCGGCCGGGCGCTGGACCTGCTCGGGCAGGTGCGTTCCTCCCGCGTCGGCGGGATGCTCGACGGCACCGCCCGGCGGCTGCGCCACCACCGGGGCGTCCCGGCCGTCGCAAACTTCCTGGACCGCATGGCCGAGAGGGCGCGGCCGGCCTGACGGCGGCCCGCCGCCCGTCCGTCACCGCCCCGGCCGGTCCAGGTGGCCCCGGTCGTTCCAGCTCTCCACGGCCGGCTCCCCGTAGGCCCAGCCCAGCACCGACAGCGCTCCCGCGTCCAGGCGCAACCGTGCGGCGAAGGACGGGTCCAGGCCCAGCCAGCGCGCGCCCAGCACCCGGAGCAGATGGCCGTGCGCGAAGACGAGCACGTCACGCTCCGCCGACCGCGCCCAGGCGACCACCTCGTCGGCGCGGGCGGCGACCTGCGCCAGGCGCTCGCCGCCGGCCACGCCGTCGCTCCAGATGAGCCAGTCCTGCCCCGCCCGCTCCCTGATGCCGTCCGGGGTCAGCCCCTCGTACGCGCCGTAGTCCCACTCCAGCAGCGCGTCCCAGTCGGCGGCCCGCTCCCCGAAGCCCGCCAGGTCGCAGGTCTCCCTGGCCCTCGACAGCGGGCTGGTGCGGACCTCGACGTCCGGCAGCCCGTCCCAGGGCGCGCCTCTGAGCCGCTCCCCCAGGGCCCGCGCCATGCCGCGCCCCTCCTCCAGCAGGGGGACGTCGGTGCGGCCGGTGTGCCGCCCGGACCGGGACCATGCGGTCTGGCCGTGCCGGACCGCCAGGATGCGCGCTGCCATTGCATGCCTTCCGTAAGGGACTCCCGGCACCGCCGCCGGGCTCACGGCCATCATCGCGCGCCGGGCCCGTGCTCCGTCGCGCCGAGCCCGTACATCGGCCGTCCGCCGCCGGCGAGGACGGGGGTGAGGAGCACCGCCGACCACCACACACCGGGCACGTCGGCGGGCTGGGCCGCGAACGTCCGGCGGGTGACGCGTTCGCGGGCAGCGGCCCGCTCCGGCGGTTTCGGGCGACCTCAACTCCACCGGTGTCACAGGCGGATGCCACACTTCCGCGGGTGAGCTACAACCCCGACAGCCAACCGACGACAGCCCTGCGGCGGCGGCTCGCCGAGCTGCGCGGCGCCGACGTCGCGCCCCGGCCGATGGACGCGCGGGCGCTCGCCGCGCTGGCCGCCAACCCGGGCTGCCGCCGCCGGGCGCTGCTGGACGGCGCCGGGGTGGACAAGGGCGCGCTGGCGCAGGCGCTCGGCTCCCCCGCGCCCTTCGGGCAGTCGCAGTTCGCGTTCGTCCGCGGCCACGCCTTCGAGGCACGGGTGAAGGGGGACGGCGGCGCCGAGCTGATGCGCCTGGTCCACTCGCGCACCGCCGCGGCGGACACCCCGGCCCCCGAGCCCGGCGAGGTGTCCGTGCCCGACCTGTCGGCGCCCGGCCCGGAAGGGCGCGCGGAGCGCACCCGGCAGGCGCTGGAGCGGGCCACCGCCGACGGCGGCTGGACACTGCTGGACCACCCGATGGTGCGGCTGGAGGTGGCCGGATCCCACGTGCACCTGGAGCCCGACGCGGTGGCGGTCCACCCGGACGGGCGCTGGACGGTGGTGGAGATCAAGTCCTTCCCGATCCTGGACGGTTCCGCCGATCCGGCCAAGGTCGGCGCCGCGGCCCGGCAGGCGGCCGTCTACGCCCTGGCGCTGGAGGCGCTCAGCACGCCCGGCGGCCGGGTGGACGACCGGGCGCTGCTGGTCTGCCCGAAGGACTTCTCCAACCTTCCCACCGCCGAGGCGGTCGACCTGCGCAGGCAGATCGCCACCACCCGGCGGCAGCTCGCCCGGCTGACGCGGCTGGACGAGATCGCCGCAGCGCTCCCCGAGGGCGCCACCTTCGACCCGGCCCGCCCGCCCGCCGAACTGGCCGGTTCCGTCGAGTCGGTGCCGGCCGCCTACGCGCCGCAGTGCCTGTCCACCTGCGAACTGGCCTTCCACTGCCGCGACCGCGCCCGGTCCGAGGGCTCGGTGGAGGTGCTGGGCCGCGAGGTCCGCGGGGAGCTGGGCGGACTGACCACGGTCGAGGCGGTCCTGGCGGCCGCCCGCGGCGAGGCGCGCGACACCGCGGACCACTCCCCGGACGAGCCCGCCGGGGATCCGGCCGCCGCCGCGCTGCGCCGCGCGGCCAGGCTGCGGGCCGAGGCCCTCGCGGCCGCGGGGAGGCCCTGATGTCGCTGGTGACCACCCTGGCCCGGATCGAGGCCGCGGCCGCGGGCCGGGCGCGGCCCGTGGCGACGGTGCGCCACCGGCACCTGGCCGAGCGGCCCCTGGTCCTGGTGCCGCTGACCACCGCCGGCGAGGTCGGCGCCCCGCTGGGCGCGATGGTGGGGACGGACCGGGACGCGCCCCGTCTGCTGGTCGTCCCCCAGCCGCGCGACCGAACGCTGCGCTTCGCCTTCCTCGCCGAGCTGGCCGACGCCGTACTGCCCCATCTGGAATCCGCGCAGGACGAGGTGGAGCTCGTCGAGCGCTCCGAGACCGACCCGGAGACGGGGAGGAAGGCGAAGGTCGAGGTCGAGCTGTGCGCGGACGCGCCGCAGCTGGTCGTGCCCAGCACCGCGGGCGTCGCCTACGTACGGCTGCTGGGCCGGTCCATGCGCTTCCGCCGCACCGCCGAGGAGGACCCGCGGGCCGCCCACCCCGCCCCGCCCCGGCTGCCGCTGCTGGGGCGGGGCCTGACGCACTACGGGGAGCGGGCCCGGGTGCCCGGCTCCTCGCTGCTGCTGGCCGTCACCGAGGTGCTGGGCCGCCACTGGGCCACGGGCCAGAGCCGTCTGGAGGACCAGCACCTGGGCGCCCTGCTGGCCTGGATCACCGCCGGGGAGGGCGAGTCGGGCGCGGAGGCAGCCCTCCGCGCCGAGCTGGCCCGCGACCGCGACGGGCTGCTGCTCACCCCGCCCGCGGGCCCGGCCACCGACCCGGCCTTCGACAACCGCCGCCTGGCCCCGGCCGTCGCGCGGTACGACGCGGGGCTGCCCGGCGCCGAGGCGGAGATCCGCGAACTGGTCGCCTCCCAGCTGCGGCCCACCTGGGACGCGGTGTGGCAGGGCCTGGACCTGCTGCGCGCGCTGCCGCCGGGCGCGCACGTCGCCGACCGCTGGAAGCGTGACCGCTGGTCCTACACCGCCCACCGCGACCGGGTGCGCGCCGGCGAGCCGCCGCAGCCCAGGCGCGACGACGCGGTGACGGCGGCCCGCAAGCTCGCCGCGCGGGAGACGGCCCAGGCCGAACTGGCCGCCCAGGAGGCGCTGGACGACCCTCTGGTGATGGCTCAGCGGCGGATGGCCGGGGAGGCGTTC
>NZ_JAKMAY010000009.1:21582-40655 GCF_022015835.1 Streptomyces sp. ICN903
GGACCCGCGGGCCGCCCACCCCGCCCCGCCCCGGCTGCCGCTGCTGGGGCGGTGGCTGACGCACTACGGGGAGCGGGCCCGGGTGCCCGGCTCCTCGCTGCTGCTGGCCGTCACCGAGGTGCTGGGCCGCCACTGGGCCACGGGCCAGAGCCGTCTGGAGGACCAGCACCTGGGCGCCCTGCTGGCCTGGATCACCGCCGGGGAGGGCGAGTCGGGCGCGGAGGCAGCCCTCCGCGCCGAGCTGGCCCGCGACCGCGACGGGCTGCTGCTCACCCCGCCCGCGGGCCCGGCCACCGACCCGGCCTTCGACAACCGCCGCCTGGCCCCGGCCGTCGCGCGGTACGACGCGGGGCTGCCCGGCGCCGAGGCGGAGATCCGCGAACTGGTCGCCTCCCAGCTGCGGCCCACCTGGGACGCGGTGTGGCAGGGCCTGGACCTGCTGCGCGCGCTGCCGCCGGGCGCGCACGTCGCCGACCGCTGGAAGCGTGACCGCTGGTCCTACACCGCCCACCGCGACCGGGTGCGCGCCGGCGAGCCGCCGCAGCCCAGGCGCGACGACGCGGTGACGGCGGCCCGCAAGCTCGCCGCGCGGGAGACGGCCCAGGCCGAACTGGCCGCCCAGGAGGCGCTGGACGACCCTCTGGTGATGGCTCAGCGGCGGATGGCCGGGGAGGCGTTCGAGGGCGAGGTGGCCGAGGTGGAGATGGCGTACTCGTCGGGGAAGCGCCCGATGCCGCGCCCACTGGTCACCGTCCGCACCGGCGACCGGCCGCACCTGGAGGGGAGAGAGCGGCTGTACCGGGCCCTGGAGAGCGGGAAGTCGCAGCCGGGGACGTTCGCCGCGGCCCCCGCGCCGGGGCTGCTGACGGTACGGCTGACCGGCGGCATGGGCCGCGGCAGGGAGCCGGAGGCGGGTTCGGTGCCGGAGGTGGGCGAGACGGTGTGCTGGACGCTGTTCGAGCACGCGCCGCGCGGCGGACCGGACCTGCCGGACCCGGAGGAGACGCCGTGGACGCACGGCGGCCCGCCCGACCCCGACGCCCTGGACGCGCCCGACCCCGTGACGCCGGAGGACCTGCTGTGAACGGCACCCCGGCCGGCTCCCCCGCCGGCTCCTCCACCGGCTCCGCGACCGGGAACGCGGCCGCGCCCGACCCGGGCTCGGCCGCCGCCGAGGCGACCGGCGCGATCCTGCGCGACGTCCTCTCCGGCGCCCACCGCGGTGTGGTCGTGGACTCGCCGCCCGGCGCCGGCAAGACCACGCTGGTGGTGCGCGCCGCCCGGGAGCTGGCCGCCGCGGGCCGCCCGCTGATGATCGTCGCCCAGACCAACGCCCAGGTCGACGATCTGGTGGACCGGCTGGCGACCGCCGAGCCGGAGCTGCCGGTGGGCCGGCTGCACAGCAGCGAGGCGCAGCCGTACGCCCCGGTGCTGGACCGCCACCCGTCGGTGGTGAAGTCCTCGAAGGCCGCGGATCTGGCCGGGCTGGACGTGGTGGTCTCCACGGCCGCCAAGTGGGCCCACGTCAAAGGCGCCGGACCATGGGAGCAGGCCATCGTGGACGAGGCGTACCAGATGCGTTCCGACGCGCTGCTGTCGGTGGCCGGGCTGTTCGAGCGGGCGCTGTTCGTGGGCGACCCCGGTCAGCTCGACCCGTTCAGCCAGGTCGGCGCCGAGCAGTGGGCGGGGCTGTCGTACGACCCGTCGGCCAGCGCCGTGACCACGCTGCTGGCGCACAATCCGGACCTGCCCGTGCACCGGCTGCCGGTCTCCTGGCGGCTGCCCGCCTCGGCCGCGCCGCTGGTGTCGAGGGCGTTCTACCCCTACACCCCGTTCCGCAGCGGCACCGGACCGGGCGAGCGGCGGCTGGAGTTCGCGCTGCCCTCCGACGGATCCGGCGTGGACCGGGTGCTGGACGAGGCGGCCGGCTCCGGGTGGGGGTTGCTGGAGCTGCCCGCCCGCCACACCCCGCGTACCGACCCGGAGGCGGTCGCGGCCGTGGCGGCGGTGGTACGGCGGCTGCTGGACCGCCGCGGCGCGGCGTTCGGCGAGCGCTCCTCGGAGCCCGACCCGGTGACGGCGGAGCGGATCGCGGTGGGCACCGCCCACCGCGACCAGGCGGCGGCCGTCCGCGCCGCGCTGGCCTCCCTGGGTGTGACGGACGTCGCGGTGGACACCGCCAACCGGCTCCAGGGCCGCGAGTTCGATGTGACGGTGGTGCTCCACCCGCTGTCGGGCCGCCCGGACGCCACGGCCTTCCACCTGGAGACGGGGCGCCTGTGCGTGCTGGCCTCGCGCCACCGGCACGCCTGTGTGGTGGTGTGCCGGGCGGGCGTTCCCGAGCTGCTGGACGAGTACCCCTCGACCGAGCCGGTCCAGCTCGGGGTCACGGTCAAGTTCCCTGACGGCTGGGAGGCCAACCACGCGGTCCTGGCCCATCTGGCGGAGCACACCGTGGCCTGGTGAGCGGCTCGTCCGGGGCCGCCGGGAGGGGCCGACCGGGAGGGCCGTCCGGCTCGGCCCCGCGCCGGGCGGGCACGAGGGTGGACAATGGAACGCTGCCCACGACCGACGGAGGTATCTCCATGCCCGAGCCGAACCCGGCTCCGGAACGGCGCGGCGGTGAGCCGCGCCATCGGCGCCCCGCGCCGCTGCTCTTCGAGCCACCGGACGCCGCCTCGGACCCCGAGCACTTCTTCGACCTGGAGTCCATCGAGGATCCGCGCGAGCTGCTGGGCCGCGCCACCGAGCTGGCCCTGGCCTTCCGCGCGGCGGCGGACCGGGCCATGGAGTTCCAGGCCATGGCGGCGGCGCAGCTCGCCGACCCCGGGCGCTTCGACCGGCTGCCGGACGAGGCGATCGCGGACCGGGCCGAGTGGACGGCCGACTACGCCCGCAAGATGATCGAGTTCGGCCGCGAGCTGATGAGGGACCGCACGCCGGAGTGACGGCGCGGTGGTCACGGCGGCCGGGGCGGTGGTCACGGCTAGGCCCGCGGCATATGCGGGCGCGGAAGATACCGGACTCCGCCGCGCCGCGTCCCGTTTTCGCGGATTTCCAGGGGCGGTACACAGGTTGCCGGTAGATGTTGTGGGCATGAGCGATCCCGCCGCCTATGTGACCCCTGCCGGAGCCGAGTGGCTCGCCTCCTCCAGCGCCTTCCCGCGCAGCGTCCACGCCCTGTGGGCCGGACGCCCGGGCGCCCCGAGCACCCTGCCCTGCGGCACCGCCTTCGACGTGGTCAGCGCCGGCACGCTGTTCGGCCGCCGGATGCTGGACCGGCTGTGGACCGCGGGGCCGGGCACCGGCCCGGTGGCGCTCCACGCGGGCCGGATGCTGCTGTTCGCCGAGCCCGGCACCGCCCAGCGGCTGCCGGCCCTGCTGCGCTGGCGGGAGTGGCGGGGCTCGTCCGCTCCGGCGGACACGGGCGGCACCGGCGGCACCGGCGCGGACGGCAGTGCGGAAACGATCCCTCCGCTTCTGTGCTACGGCCTCGGCGACGCCGTGACCGTTCCTCCGCCGGTGCCCGGCGAAGGCTGTCCGCCCACCACCCGCTGGCTGGTCGCCCCGGATGTCCGGAAGCCCTGGCTGCCGGGTGCCGAGGCGCTGCTGTGGGCCTGTGTGCGTGCCGTCCGCGAGGGCGGCCGGGGGCTCGCCGGCGGCCGTGATCAACCGATTTCCGCTCCCTCGGACCAGGGTGCTAAGGTTTACCACGTCAACAGGCGCCGCTAGCTCAGTTGGTTAGAGCAGCTGACTCTTAATCAGCGGGTCCGGGGTTCGAGTCCCTGGCGGCGTACAGGCAGCCGGAAGGCCTCCGCGGAAGCGGAGGCCTTCCGGTTTTCCCGTGCGCGGGCCGGACGGGGGCGGGGCGGCCCCGCTCGCACCACCCCGCTCACACCGTCCCCGGGCCCGGCACTCCGCTGACGGTGACCTCCACCCGCCAGCCCCGCTCGGTGCGGTCCACGACCTCCACGCGCACGGTGCCCGCTTCCGCGTCCACCTCCACGGCATCTCCCGGGCCCAGCGGCGCGTCGGCCAGCGGCGGGTACACCGAGAGGCGGTGGCACGCCCCGGTGCCGGGGTGGCCGTCGACCACCTTGACGGGGCCCTGCGCCGAGGGGACGTCGTTGCGCACCCGGTAGACCAGTACGCCGCTGGTGCAGGAGGTGACGTCGTTGCCGCCGGGCTCCCTCGCCTCGATCGCCAGCACCTCGCCGCGGCCCGTGCGGACCGCGACCAGCCGGGTGTCGGACCCGCCGGCCGGCCCGTCGCCGTCCGGGGAGGCGACCGCCCGCAGGGTGTGCCGGCTGGTGCCGGACTCGGCCCGGCAGTCGACCCGGCCGCCGTCCAGCCAGCCCAGCTTCCACTTGTGCCAGCCGAAGAGTTCCGGGGAGAGCCCGAACTGGCTGCCCATGATGTCCCAGTCGCCGACGTGGGTGTCCCAGTCGCCGTCCTCGTCCTCGGGCTGGTGGTAGAGGTCGGGCAGGTCGAAGATGTGCAGGGTCTCGTGGGCGAGGACGTTGCGGTCCGGCGGCTGCTTCTCGAAGACCGTCACGACCCGGTGCAGCTCGGTGCCGTCCACGGTGATCGGCTCGTCGAGGTTGACGACCTTGGTGGCGTCGGAGTTCACGCCCGGCGCGTCGGGGTCGGCGACGAGGTAGACGATGTCGTAGTCGCCGAAGTCCACGTGCGGGTCGGCCGCGGCGACCGCGTCGTGGAGGTAGGCGCCGCGCAGGTCCGGCTCCCAGTCGCGCTGTATCCCGTAGGCCCGCGAGTCGGCCGCCATCTCCAGCCAGCGGGGTGTCACGTGCGGGCGCAGCGTGAACTTCCCGTAGGAGGCCCGCTCGAAGAAGTCCGAGGTCTCCGGGAAGTAGTCGGCGGCGAGCCCGCGGGGGGAGGCGGCGGGCCGGGCCTCGGGGAAGGAGAGGAAGACCATCAGCGCGTCGAGCTCCCCCAGGGGGCGGGGGTAGGCCGGGTGCCAGGTGTCCAGGCCCTCGGAGTGGTGGAGTGCGGTGCGTTCCAGGGCGCAGGAGTCGGCGCCCGCCGCGACGGCGACCGGCCCGGTGACCAGGCTCGTGCCGACCAGCGCGGAGAACGCCGTGAGCACCGCTCCGGTCCTGCGGGAGCGGGGGCCCGGCCAGGAGCCGCCCGGCCGGGGCACGGGCTCGCTCCGTCCCCCTCCGGTCCATTCGGCCCTGCGCGTAAGCCGCACATCGTCCTCCCGCGGTGGTGTCGGGGCACGGCGCCCCCGGGGAGGGGCACGGCACCCACTGTGTGCCTTCCTGTGCCCGCGTGCCCCGTTCCGCTACGCCGTACGAGTGAGACCCCACAGGATCACCGTGCGTAACAACCGGTCATCATCGGTCGCCTGCGGAAAGTTGCCGCGCAGGAACGATCAGCCGCTCGAAAATGCGTCCCAGGAGTCCGCCGCACGGATCCGGAACACTCCGCGCGACACTGGCTCGGCCGCCCGATAAGCCTCTATGATCGGCACATTTCCAGGGCGGACACCCCCCACGACGACCACCGGCCCGCCGCCCGGGCCACCTACACGAGACGAGTCCCCCGCGGGAGCGACCGGTGAATGGACCACTCGACGGACCGGGCAGGAAACCGGGTGACAGTCCGGGCACGACGACGCCCATCGTGACCGAGAGTGACGATCCCGCGGGCCCCCGGGCATCCGCGCCCCCCGGCCCTCCCCTCCACCCGGCGGACTACCGCACCGCCTTCGAGGCCGCCGGTCTGGCGATGGCGGTGATCGACGGCGAGGGGCGCGTCCTGGCCGCCAACCACGCGCTCGGGCAGCTGCTGGGCTCTCCCGCCGCAGAACTGTCCGGCACCCCCGTCGCCTCCCTGACCGGACTCGGCATCGACGACCGGACCCGCGACGAGTGCCAGGCCGTGCTGGAGGGACGCAGCGACTCCATGAGCTGCACCCGCCGCCTCAAGCACGGCGACGGCCGCTCGGTGTGGGCCAGGGTCACCGTGGTCCCCACCGGCGGACCGGCCGCACCGCCCGGGCGGCGGCGCGGCGCCGCCCTGCTGTCGGTCGCCGACATCAGCGAGCGGTGCGACCTCCAGGAGCGGCTGCGCCATCTGCAGATGCACGACCCGGTCACCGGGCTGCCCAACCGGTCCCTGTTCTTCGACCGGCTGTCCACCGCGCTCGCCGAGTCCACCACCGGCCGGATCGGGCTGTGCTACCTGGACCTGGACGGCTTCAAGGCCGTCAACGACACCCTCGGCCACCGGGTCGGCGACCGGCTGCTGGACGCGGTCGCCGACCGGCTGCGCCGGTGCGCGGAGCCGGGCGGGCATCTGGTGGCGCGGCTGGGCGGCGACGAGTTCGCCCTGCTCGCCGAGGCCTCCACCGGCACCCAGCCGCTGACCGAGCTGGCCGAGCAGCTGCTCGCCGCCCTCCAGCAGCCGTTCGACCTGGCCGGTCAGCGGCTGGCGGTCTCCGCCAGCATCGGGGTGGTGGAGCGGCCCGCCGCCGGGACCACGGCCACGGAGCTGATGCAGGCCGCGGACACCACGCTCTACTGGGCGAAGGCCGACGGCAAGGCCCGCTGGACGCTCTTCGACCCCGAGCGCAACGCCAGCCGCATGACCCGCCAGGCGCTGTCCAGCACACTGCGTCCGGCGCTGGAGCGCGGCGAGTTCACGCTGGAGTACCAGCCGATCGTCTCCCTGCACGACGAGACGCTCACCGGGGTGGAGGCACTGGTGCGCTGGCGGCACCCCAGGCTCGGCACCCTCGCCCCCAACCGGTTCATCGGGCTGGCCGAGGAGAACGGCGCCATCGTGCCCCTGGGCCGCTGGATCCTCGCCGAATCGTGCCGCCAGGCCCGGCGCTGGCAGCTGGAGCAGCCCGGCCGGCCGCTGTACGTCAGCGTCAACGTCGCCGTGCGGCAGGTGTGGGACTCGGACCTGGTGGCCGACGTCGCGGCGATCCTGGAGGAGACGGGGCTGCCGCCGGGGCTGCTCCAGCTGGAGCTGACCGAGTCGGCGGTGATGGGCTCGGCGGGACGGCCGATCAAGGCGCTCCAGGCGCTGTCCGACATGGGTGTGCGCATCGCGATCGACGACTTCGGCACCGGCTACTCCAACCTCGCCTACCTCAGCAGGCTCCCGGTGCGCGGGCTGAAGCTGGACGGAACGTTCGTCCGCGGCTTCCGCACCGCCCGCTCCCTCAACCCGGCCGACGAGACGATCGTCACCTCGCTGGTGCAGCTCGCCCACAACCTCGGGCTGACGGTCACCGCCGAGTGCGTCGAGGGCCCGGCCCAGGCCGACCGGCTGCGGCGGATCGGCTGCGACACCGGCCAGGGGTGGCACTACTCCAAGCCGGTGCCGGCCGACCGCATCAGTCAGCTGCTGGTGTCGGACGGCAGCCCGTAGGCGTCGGCGATCAACCCGTAGCTGCGCAGCCGCGCCCGCGCCCCGTGCGACTGCGAGGTGATCATCAGCTCGTCGGCCCCGGTCCGCTCGGCCAGCGCGTCGAGGCCGTCGCGCACCTGCCCCGGCGTGCCGTACACCACGTTGGCCAGCCAGCCGCGCACGAATTCGCGCTCCAGCTCACCCATGCCCCGCTCGTACTCCTCGGCCTCCTCGGGCGTGGGCACCAGGCCGGGACGCCCGGTGCGCAGCCGCAGCATCGACAGCGCGCCGGTCATCACCTGGCGGTGCGCCTCCCTCTCCTCGTCGGCGGCCAGGGCCGAGACGCCGATCAGGGCGTACGGCTCGTCCAGCACCTCCGAGGGACGGAAGGAGGAGCGGTACAGCTCCAGGGCGGGGAGGGTGTTCGCCGCCGAGAAGTGGTGGGCGAAGGCGAAGGGCAGGCCCAGGCTCCCGGCGAGCTGCGCGCTGAAGCCGGAGGAGCCCAGCAGCCACACCGGCGGCCGGTTCGCCGCCTGCACCCCGCCGGGCACGCGGCCCTGGACGGGACCGGGGACGGCGTGGATGCGGGCGTAGGGGTGGCCGTCGGGGAAGTCGTCGTCCAGGAAGCGGATCAGCTCGGCGAGCTGCCGCGGGAAGTCGTCGGCCGCCTCGTGCGGCCGGTCGGTGCGGCGCAGCGCGGCGGCCGTCGCCCCGTCGGTGCCGGGGGCGCGGCCCAGGCCCAGGTCGACGCGGCCCGGGGCGAGCGCCTCCAGGGTGCCGAACTGCTCGGCGATCACCAGGGGCGCGTGGTTGGGCAGCATCACCCCGCCCGAGCCCAGGCGTATGGAGGCGGTGTGGGCCGCCAGGTGGGCCAGGATGACGGCGGGCGAGGAGCTGGCCACCCCGGGCATGGAGTGGTGCTCGGCGACCCACAGCCGGTGGTAGCCCCGGCTCTCGGCCAGTCTCGCGATCTCCACGGAGGTGCGCAGGGCGTCGGTGGCGGTGCGGCCGGCGCCGACGGTGGCCAGGTCGAGCACGGACAGCGGGACGGGGGCGGTGCCCCGCGCCGTGCCCCTGACCGGGTCGCCGCTCCGTCCGCCCGGCTGTCCGCCGTTCCTCGCCTCCGCGTCCTTCACCGGGTCCATCGCGGGCCGCCTCCTCGTGGTGCTTGCGGCGCGGGACGTCCGCGCCGCAAGAGCACAGCCCGTACGGACCGCCCGTTATTCCCGTAGGAGCAGCGGCTCCGCGAGCGCCCGGCCGTCGAACAGCGCACCCAGCGCCGGGCAGGAGACCGTGCGGTCCAGCAGCCGCAGCCCCTCCCAGACGGTGACCTGGTTGGCGGTGAGCACCGGCTTGCCCAGCACCGCCTCCAGTTCGGGGAGCCAGGCGGCGGTGTGCAGGGCGGTGTCGGGCAGCAGGACGGCCTGGGCGTCCGGGTGGTCGCCCGCGCGGGCCAGCGCGAGCACCTCCTCGCGGCCCCAGGTGCCGACCTCGGCCGCGGTGATGATCCCGGCGCCGCGCACCGACACCACCTCGGCGCCCGCCGCCTTGAGGAAGGCCCTGAAGTGCTCGGCCACGTCCTTCGGGTAGGTGGCGGCGACGGCGACCCGCTCGGCCCCCAGTGCCCGCACGGCGTGGGCGAAGGCGAAGGAGGTGCTGGAGGCGGGGAGGGCCGCGACCGAGGAGAGCTCGCGCACCTGCTCGTGCGCCCCGTCCCAGCCGAAGACGAAGCTGGCGCTGGTGCACGCCCACACCACCGCCTGTGCGCCGTGCTCGCGCAGCCGGTCGACCTCGGCCGCCAGGCGGGCGGTGGAGCCCATCTCCAGCAGTGCGTCCACGCGGTGCGCGTCCTCGCCGATGTCGGTGTGGACCAGCGGCAGCCGGACGGAGCCCGCGGCCTCGCCGAGGATCGCCTCCAGCCGGGGGTACTCGTCCTCGGCGGAGTGGCCGGGGTAGAGGAAGCCGACGACGTCCGCCGTCCGCTCCGCCCGCGCCGCCTCTTCCGTCCGGTCCATCCGGTCCTCCTCTTCCTCGGTCCGCTGCTCGGTCCGCTGCGCGGTCTCCCGCTCGGTCTCTTCTCCGGTGGTGGCGCCGTCCCCGCGACGGCGGCGGCGCGGCTTGGTGTCACAGGGGCGGCGGTCCGCCCGGGTCGTCCGGAAAGGGCGGCGGCTCCGCGCCCTCGGCCGCATCCGGTTCGGCCCCGGCCACCGCGGGCTCCGGCTCGCGCTCGGCCGATGGTCCGGGCACTCCCGCGGGAGTCCCCAACTCCGTTGCTCCATCCGGGTGCAGGGGCGGCACGGGCGGCCCCGGCGGCAGGGACGACATGGACGCCGGGCCGCGCCGGGCCACGGGGTCGAGCAGCGCCTGGTAGGGGCCGACCGCGTCCTTGCCGATGCGGCGCAGCGCCGACCAGACGGTCACCTGGTTGGCGGAGAGCACCGGCATCCGCAGCTCCGCCTCCAGCTGCGGGATCACGTCGTAGGTCGGCAGGTTGGTGCAGCTGATGAACAGCGCGTCGGGCGCGTCCACCACGGCCCCGCGGGCCATGTCCACCACGTCCCGGTACGGCACCCGCCAGATCTCCCGCGTCAGCCCCAGGTAGCTGCGGCCGGTGACCTCGATCCCGGCCTCGCCCAGGAAGGCCTCCAGGGAGTCGGTCACCGACCTGGTGTACGGGGTGACGACGGCGACCCGCCGCACGCCGAGCTCCTCCAGCGCCTCCAGCAGGGCGCCCGAGGTGGTGAGGGAGGGGACCTCTCCGGAGAGTTCCATGGCCGCGCACATGGCCCGCTCCCCGACCGTGCCGCCCACGAAGGAGCCGGAGGTGCAGGCGTACGCCACCACTTCCGGCGCCACCGCGCACAGCGCCTGGACGGCCTCCCGCAGCGTCTCGTGCTCGCTGACGAGCCTGGCCAGGTCCAGGCTCACCTCGACGGGTACGAACGGAGTGCGGGTCAGATGGAGGGAGACGTCGTCGGGGATCCACCGCCACAGTTCGCGGTCGAGCGCGAAGTCGAAGGGGGCGACGACACCGACTCCGCGCTGCGGATGCGGACCGCCGAGGAACGAGACATCCATGAGCACCCCTTGAAGAGGGTAGGGGCGGCCAAGGGCCGTTGACGGAGGAAAAACCGGCGCGAGAGAGCCGGGACGCCGGGACAGATGCCTTCGTTGACGAAGGTAGTTACAGGTCCCTACCGTGGTCAATCCTTCCGTCCATCCGTGCGTCCGTACGGTGCTCCGGATCTCCTCGCGCCGGACCCAATACTTCTCCTCCCTCGTTGCCCCCTCGTTGCGAAACGGTTTTCCGCCCATGTCAGAAACGACTGTTCCGGCCGGTGTCCCCACTCTCGGTGTCCTCGGCGTCCCCGGCGGCGACCGGCCGAACCTGGAGCGCCTGTCGGGGCGCGCCCGGGTGGAGTACGCCGACGAGGCTTCCCTGGCCGCCCTGCTGCCGGCCGTGGACGCACTGCTGGTCTGGGATTTCACCTCCGACGCCGTACGCCGCGCCTGGCCCGGCCCGGGCCCGCGGCCGGGCTGGGTGCACACCGCGAGCGCCGGGGTCGACCGGCTGCTGGGCTGTCCGGAACTGGTCGGCTCCGAAACGGTGATCACCAATGCGCGGGGGGTCTTCGACCAGCCCATCGCCGAATACGTGGCAGGTCTCGTCCTGGCTTTGGCCAAGGATTTCCACGGCAGTTGGGAATTGCAGCGGCAGCGGCGCTGGCGGCACCGGGAGACAATGCGGCTGGCCGGAACTCACGCGATTGTCGTAGGTTCGGGGCCAATCGGCAGGGCAATCGGCCGCACACTTATGGCACTGGGTGTCGGAGTGGAACTCGTGGGGCGCAGGGAACGGCCCGCGGATCCGGAATTCGGCCGAATTCACGCCAGCGGAACACTCGACGCCCTCCTCCCCTCGGCCGACTGGGTCGTGTGCGCGGCGCCCCTGACCGAGTCGACCACCGGGATGTTCGACGCCGCCGCCTTCGCCCGGATGAAGCCGACGGCCCGTTTCGTCAACGTCGGACGCGGCGCCCACGTGGTGCAGGAGGACCTGGTCGAGGCGCTGCTCTCGCACCGGATCGCGGCGGCTGCGCTGGACGTCTTCACCGACGAGCCGCTGCCCTCCGACAGCCCGCTGTGGGACGTCCCCGGCCTGCTGGTCTCGCCGCACATGAGCGGCGACACCGTCGGCTGGCGCGATGACCTCGCCCGGCAGTTCTGCGACAACTTCGACCGTTGGACGGCGGGCGAGCCCCTGTTCAACGTCGTGGACAAGAAGCTCGGCTACGTCCCGGACAGGAGCGCGCCATGACCGGCACCACCGACCCGGCCGGCCCCACCGGCCTCACCGGCCCGACCCGCCCGAACGGCCCCGCGGACCCGGGCGGCACCTCGGACCCGGGCGGCCTCACGGACCTGACCGCCGCCCGGCTGGTGGAGGGTTACGCCCGCGGGGAGTTCACCCCCGTGGAGGTGGCCCGCGCCGTGCTGGAGCGGTCCGAGCACATCCAGCCGGCGGTGAACGCGTTCGTCCGGATCGACGCCGAGGCGGCGATGGAGCAGGCGCGGCGGTCCGCCGACCGGTGGCGGCGCGGGGAGCCGGCCGGCCTGCTGGACGGGGTTCCGGTGTCGGTGAAGGACATCCTGCTGCTGCGCGGCGGTCCGACGCTGCGCGGCTCGTGGACGGTCTCCGCCGACGCTCCCTGGGAGGAGGACGCCCCCTCGGTGGCGCGGCTGCGCGAGCACGGGGCGGTGCTCACGGGCAAGACGACGACCCCGGAGTTCGGCTGGAAGGGCGTCACCGACAGCCCGCGGCACGGCGCGACGGGAAACCCGTACGCCCCGGGGCGCACCGCGGGCGGTTCCAGCGGCGGCAGCGCGGCGGCGGTGGCACTGGGGGCCGGACCGCTGAGCCTGGGCACCGACGGCGGCGGTTCGGTGCGCATCCCGGCCTCCTTCTGCGGGGTCTTCGCGCTGAAGCCGACGTACGGGCGGGTGCCGCTGTACCCGGCCAGCGCCTACGGGACGCTCGCGCACGTCGGTCCGATGACCCGTGACGCGCGGGACGCGGCGCTGCTGATGGACGTGATCACCGGCCCGGACGCCCGCGACTGGTCGCAGCTCGGGCCGGTGCCGGGCAGTTTCCGCGACGGCCTGGACGGCGGGGTCGCCGGCCTGCGGGTGGCGTACTCCCCCGACCTCGGCGGCCGGGCGGAGGTGGACCGCGAGGTCGCGGCGGCGGTGCGGCGGGCCGTGGAGGCGCTGGAGGGGCTGGGCGCGCGGGTGGAGGAGCGCGACCCGGGCCTGCCCGACTGCCTGGAGGCCTTCCACACCCTGTGGTTCAGCGGCGCAGCCCGGGTGACCCAGCATCTGGACCCCGGGCGGCGCGCGCTGCTGGACCCGGGCCTGCGGGAGGTGTGCGAGCAGGGCGCGGCCCGCAGCGCGCTGGAGTACCTGGCGGCGGTGGACGTGCGGATGTCGATGGGCCGGCTGATGGGCGCCTTCCACACGGAGTACGACCTGCTGGTCACCCCGACGCTGCCGGTCACCGCCTTCGAGCTGGGCGGCGAGGTGCCGCCGGGCTCGCCGTACGCCCGCTGGACGGGCTGGACGCCGTTCACCTACCCGTTCAACATGACCCAGCAGCCCGCGGCGTCCCTGCCCTGCGGGGTGGACGGCGGCGGGCTGCCGATCGGGGTGCAGCTGGTGGGCGCGCGGCACGCGGACGCGCTGGTACTGCGCGCCGCGCACGCGCTGTACGAGGCGGGGGCCGCCGACGTTCCGCCGCCCCCGGCGCTCGCGTCCGGCCCGGTTTCCGGCTCCGGCCCGGCTTCCGGCTCCGGCCCGGCTTCCGGTTCTGCGGCCGGCACCGTGTCCGGCACCGTGTCCGGCCCGGCGCCTAGGCCCGCCGGAAGCTGAGACTCTCGCCCAGGGCCCCGGCCCGCCACAGGTCCTGGCAGGCGTCGGCCATCCGGTCCAGCCCGTCCACCACCGCCCCCCACACGATCCCGGGGACCCAGCCGGCGTCACCGTTGATCAGCAGGTTGTTGCGCTCGTAGAACAGGGCCAGGTCCACCACGGTCGGCCTGCCCCGGTGCCCCGCCTCCGCCTCGTAGCCGTAGGAGGAGGTGCCGAGCTGGACATCGGTGAAGGTGAAGTAGCACAGGTCGCCGGGGATGGGCGTGATGGTGGGGTTCTCCAGCGGCGGCTCGGCCGGGGCGAACGTGGGCAGGAGTGTGTAGATCTCGTTGCGCGCGTACTTGGCGTGGTAGACGTCGCCGCCCAGCGGAAGGGCGTTCCACACCGCCTCGCAGGTGATGGGCGCGCGGTCGTCGAGCAGTTTCGCCGTGCAGCTCACCCCCCGCTTGTCGAGTGATACTTCGATGAAACGGTCTGCCATTTCGGCTCCTGTCCGTCGATTTCCCTCCCAATACTGACGCAGCGGCCGGGCCCGGCCGTCAACACCGCAACGGCCGCATCAAGGGCTGGAAACGGCGGGCATATTTTTCGTTGATCGGGGTAGTGGCGCGCCCATGGCTCCACCACAAGGGAACGAGACAGGAAAATCAGGCACAGGCGACAGCCTCGGTGACCGGACGAGACCCGTCCGGGGGATAAGCCGCCGCGCGATGCTGGCGGGCCTGGGCGCGCTGGGCGCGGCGGGCACGATCGGCGTGGCCGGATGCAGCCGGGTGCCCGACGCCGGGAAGGCCGGCGAGGGCAACCTGCTGGAGCGCATCCGCGCCCAGAACACCGTGCGGGTGGGCATCGCCGGCGAGGTCCCCTACGGGTACATCAACGACCAGGGCGAGTTGACCGGTGAGGCGCCGGAGATCGCGAAGGTCATCTTCAATCGGCTGGGGGTGGAGAACGTCGTCCCCGTTCCGACCGAGTTCGGTTCGCTGATTCCGGGACTCCGCTCGCAGCAGTTCGATGTGGTCTCCGCGGGCATGTACATCAATCCCCAGCGCTGCGAACAGGTGATCTTCGCCGATCCCGAGTACGTGATGCTCGACGCGTTCATCGTCCCCAAGGGCAACCCGAAAGGGCTGAACGATTACGAGGACATCGTCCGCACCGGCGCCAGGATGGCCACCGGCACCGCGTACGCCGAGATCGACTACGCGGTCGCGGCCGGCGTCCCCCGCGACGAGATGCTGATCCTGCCCGACCAGGTCGCCGGACTGGCGGCCGTCGAGCAGGGCCGCGCCGACGTCTTCGCCGGCACCTCGCTGACCGTCCGCCAGGTGACGGAGGGCAGCAACCGGGCCGAGTCCACCGAGCCCTTCCAGCCCATGGTGGACGGCGAGCCGGCGATCGGCGCGGGCGGCTTCGCCTTCCGGCCGAGCGCCACCGTGCTGCGCGACGCGTTCAACCGGGAACTGCGCAAGCTCAAGGAGAGCGGTGAGCTGCTGGAGATCATGCGGCCCTTCGGTTTCACCGAGGACGAGATGACCGACCTGACCGCGAAGGAGCTGTGCGCATCATGACCTGGGGCCTTTGGGAGTCCTACATGCTGCCCGGCATCTGGATCACCATCCAGGTGACGGTGTACAGCGCCGCGCTGGCCGCGGCCGTCTCCTTCGCCGTCGGGATCCTGCGGTCCTCACCGCTGTGGATCGTCCGCTTCCTGTCCGGCGCCTACTTCGAGATCTTCCGCGGAGCCTCGGCGCTGGTGTTCATGTTCTGGCTGTTCTTCGCCCTGCCGATCGCCTTCGGCTGGCAGCTCGTCCCGATGTGGGCGGGTGTACTGGCGCTGGGCCTGACCTACGGCGCGTACGGTTCGGAGGTCGTACGCGGCGCGCTGGCGGCGGTCTCCCCCGCCCAGCGCGAGGCGGGCATCGCGCTGAGCTTCACCCGTATGCAGCGGCTGCGGCGCATCGAACTGCCCCAGGCGTGGCCGGAGATGGTCCCGCCCTTCAACAACCTCGCCATCGAGCTGCTGAAGGGCACCGCGCTGGTCTCGGTCATCAGCGTGGCCGACATGACCTTCGCGGCGAACCTGATCCGCTTCACCACCAACGAGAGCGCGCCGATCTACACACTCCTGCTGGTGATGTACTTCGTGCTCGCCTTCCTCATCACCCGCGTCATGCGGCTGGTGGAGCGGAGGGCCAAGGCCGGGATCGGGCAGGCGCCGCCGCCGGGCGGCGGGCTGCTGGGCGGCCTGCGCCGCCGGACGAAGACCGCCGACCCCGTCACCGGGACGGCCGCCGCGGGCACCCCGGGGGGTAATCAGTGAACTGGGACTGGAACGTCGTCGAGGACTTCATGCCGCGCTTCTGGGACGGGGTGCTCGTCACCCTCCAGGCGCTGGTGCTGGGGTCCCTGCTGGCCTTCACCCTCGGTCTGGTGTGGGCCGTCGCGCAGCGCTCCTCCAAGGTGTGGGTCCGGACGCCGGTGACCGCGGTCACCGAGTTCATCCGCAACACCCCGCTGCTGGTGCAGCTGTTCTTCCTCTTCTACGTGGTGCCCGAGTGGGGGCCGGCCATGTCCCCGCTGACGACGGGTGTGATCGGCCTCGGCCTGCACTACTCGACCTACACCGCCGAGGTCTACCGGGCCGGCATCGACGGTGTGCCCAAGGGGCAGTGGGAGGCGGCCACCGCGCTCAGCCTGCCGCCGGTGCGCACCTGGACGGCCGTGATCCTGCCGCAGGCGATCCGCCGCGTGGTGCCCGCGCTGGGCAACTACGTCATCGCCATGCTGAAGGACTCGCCGCTGATCGCGATCATCGGCGCCTTCGAGATGCTCGGCGAGGCACGCGCCTACGGCTCCGAGACCTTCCGGTTCCTGGAGCCGATCACCGTCGTCGGCATCGCCTTCATCCTCATCGCCTACCCGGCTTCCCTCCTCATCCGAGTCCTGGAGCGTCGTCTTGTCCGCTGACACCCCGCGTGAGAACGCCACCACGAGTACCGCCGCGGACGGCCGCGAACTGATCCGCTTCGACAAGGTGACCAAGCGCTTCGGCGACCACGTCGTCCTGGACCAGCTGGAGTTCGACGTCTCCGCCGGGAAGCACGTCACCCTCATCGGCCCCTCCGGATCGGGCAAGACCACGATCCTGCGGCTGCTGATGACCCTGCTCAGGCCCGACGAGGGCACCATCACCGTCGACGGCGACTACCTCACCCACGAGGAGAAGGGCGGCAGGCTCGTCCCCGCGGGCGAGAAGCACACCCGTGAGGTGCGCAAGAAGATCGGCATGGTCTTCCAGCAGTTCAACCTCTTCCCCAACATGAAGGTGCTGCGCAACATCACCGAGGCACCCGTCCACGTGCTGGGCATGGGCAAGGACGAGGCCGAGCAGCGGGCGCGCGAGCTGCTGGAGCTGGTGGGGCTGACCGAGCACATCGACAAGTACCCCACCCAGCTCTCCGGCGGCCAGCAGCAGCGTGTGGCCATCGCCCGCGCGCTGGCCATGCGCCCGAAGGTGCTGCTCCTGGACGAGGTCACCTCCGCGCTCGACCCGGAGCTGGTCGCCGGGGTGCTGGACGTCCTGCGGGACATCGCGCACACCACCGACATCACCATGCTGGTGGTCACCCACGAGATGAACTTCGCCCGCGACATCTCCGACGACGTGCTGATGTTCAACGAGGGCAAGGTGATCGAGTCCGGTCCGCCGGAGAAGATCTTCAACGACCCCGACCACGAGCGCACCAGGGAGTTCCTGAGCGCGATCCTCTGAGGAGGATCCTTCGAGGGCGCGCCGCCGCGCCCTGCCCTCCCGCCCGCCTTCGAACATGTTTCGGGGAGCGGGCGGGGGGCCAGTGTTCTGTGCGGGGACGGCGTACGGCCGCCGGCCGCCCCGCACCCGAAGACCCGGTGACCCCCGGGCGGGTGTCGCACCGCGAGCGGTCACCCGCCCGAGGGGGCACCGTGACACTGCTGCACTCACCCGGGGACCCCTGCCCCGAACCGCTCCCGGAGCACCGCCCGGGCCAGGAGCACCGCGCGTCCGCACAGCCCCCGCACTCCGCGCCCGGCTTCGTCCGCCCTCCCACGGTGCGGCACGCCCTGCGCGCCCTGGAGGCGGTCGCGGGCGGCCACGGCGGTGTGGACGAGGCGCGGCTGGCCGCCCGGACGGGGCTGCCGCCCGCACGCCTGGCCGGCCTGCTGCGGACACTGCTGCGCGAGGGGTACGTCGAGCGCCTCGGCGACGGCTCGTACGTGGCGGGCCGGGAGCTGGTTCTGCTCGGCGGCGCGGGCGCCGGTGGCCGGGAGCGGGCACTGCGCGAGCGGCTGCGGCGGACGCTGGCCCGGCTGCGCGACTCCATCGGCGCGGCGGTCTACCTCGGCCGCTACCGCGACGGCGAGGTGGAGATCGTCGGATACGCCGACGGCCCGCGCCACCCCGCCCCCCGTGAGCGGCCGGACTTCCGCCTGGCCGGGCACGCCACCGCGCTCGGCAAGTGCCTGCTCGGCCAGCTCGACCACGACGCGCGCCGGGACCACCTGTCCCGGCACCGGGCCGTCCGGCTGACCCCGCGCACGATCACCGACGAGCGGGTGCTGCTGAGTGTCCTGGAACGGCATCCGCCGACCGTTCCGGTCCTGGACCTGCAGGAGTACGCGGTCGGCTCGGTCTGCGCGGCCGTGCCGGTGACCGCGGGATCGGCCGTCGGCTCCCTGGGGGTGTGCCTGCCGGTCGAGGAGACCCACCGGCTGCGGCGGGCCGCCGAGGCGCTGAGCGAGCAGGCCGCCGGGGTGCTGCTCCCGCTGTCCCTGTGAGACGCGCCGGGCGCGTGGCCGGGGCGCACGGCCCGGGGGCGCGCGTCCGGGCGTGGTCGGGAGCACCGCGGGGAGCGGGTAGTATGGTTCCCGACAGCGCGCTCCACGAGATCGCCGGGATCTCCACGGCATCACCGGAGTCGCTGCCCGCATGCGCCGCTAGCTCAGTTGGTTAGAGCAGCTGACTCTTAATCAGCGGGTCCGGGGTTCGAGTCCCTGGCGGCGTACGGAAGGAGAAGGGCTCCTCGCCTCGCGCGAGGGGCCCTTATCCTCATTCGCGTCCCGACCAGTGGAACGACAGCTCCACGCACGCGGACGTCCTCGACGCCTCCACGATCTCCGCGTTGGGCATGTCGTTGGACCGGACCCACTCCCCGGCCTCCCCGGCGGTACGGCCCCCCGCCAGCTGCCGCTCCACCAGCCTGCGGCGGCGCTCCTCCAAGGGGGCCTCCACGTACCACAGCTCGTCGATCGACCTGCGCGCGTCCGGCCAGCCGGGCAGGTCGCAGGCCAGGTAGTTCCCCTCCGTCACCACCAGCCGGACCCCGGGGCGCACCACGTGGCGGGCCGCCACCGGCTCGTCCAGCGTCCGGTCGAAGTCGGGCACGTAGACGTCGTGGTCCGGTTCGAGGACCAGGCGCCGCAGCAGGGCGGCGTACCCGTGGACGTCGAAGGTGGGGGGCGAGCCCTTACGGGCGGCCAGGCCCAGCCGGTCGAGCTGGGCGTTGGACAGGTGGAAGCCGTCCAGCGGGACGTACGCCGCCGCGTTTGCCCCGTGCCGCCCGCACAGCCCCGCCACCAGGGCCTCGGCCAGGGTGGACTTACCCGCGCCGGGCGGCCCCGCCAGGCCGAGCACGGCCCGCCCGCCCCGCGCGCGGGCCGCCAGCCGCCAGGCTCGGTCCATCAGCTCACCGGTTCGCATGACCGGAAACCTATCCCCGCGGACC
>NZ_JAKMAY010000090.1:0-8442 GCF_022015835.1 Streptomyces sp. ICN903
GGGCGGGGCTGTGAGGGCCGTGAGGTCACCGGACCTCGTCCGCTCCGCCCCTCCCGTCCGTCCCGTCCGCCTCGTCCGCCGGATCTCCGGGCTCGCCCTCACCGACGGCGGCCGCGCCGCCGCCGTCGATCTCGATGCCCAGGCTCACCGAGCACCGGTAGTCCGCGAGATCCAGCCGGACGCGGCGGGCCTGGGCGTGCCAGAGGCCCGCCGCCCTCTCCGGCAGGCTCCGCGGGCGGTACTCCAGGACGACCAGCACCCGGGTCAGGTTCCCGGCCGGCTGGTGGAAGGTGGCCACGCCCCTGACCGCCGCCCTGGAGTCGCGGGCGTCCCATACGACGAGGTCGTCCGGGATCCGGTCGGTGACGCGCACGGTCCGGCCGCGCCCGGGCCACAGGATCCGCGCGCCGCGCGGGGCCTCGTCGCCGGCGCCGTTCTCCAGGAAGTCCAGCCACCGGTCGTACGCCTCGCGGACCGGTACTCCGACCTCTACGCACTCGCCGACGGTCAGCGGCCGGGCCGCGGCGCCGGCCCGTTCCCCGGCCCCGCCCCGCCCGCGGGCGGCGGCGAGCAGCAGGCGCCGGGCCCGCACCGCGGCCCGGCCGCCGGACGCCTCCAGGAGGCGTCCGGCGGCCGGAACGACGGCGGTGACGGCGGTGACGGCGGTCTGTCGGCGGCCGCCGACAGCGTCAGCCACGCTCGGAGCCTCCCGTGCGCTTGGCCGTACCGGTCGTCTTCCGGGCGCTCCCGGCCGACTTGCCGGTCTGCTTGCCGGCCGACCCCGTGGACTTCTTGGCGGCGCCGGCCGGCTTGCGGGACGCGGAGGCCGTCTTCTTGGCGGTCCGCGACGCGGTCTTCTTCGCCGGGGCGCGCCGGGAGGCGCCCTGCCCGCTCTCCGCCGACTTCCCGGAGCCCGCGGACTCCTTGCGGGAACCGCCCGTGCTCGGCGAGCCGCTCGTGTCCTTCCCGGACCTCTCCCGCGGCTTCCTCCCCGAAGCGCCGGAGCTGCCGGAGCTGCCGGAGCCGCCCGGGGCGTCCTCGGCATCCTCGGCGTCCGAGGCGTCCTTGCCGCCGCTCTTCCACGGCGCCCTGCCGAGCTGCCCCCGTACGCCGCCGGTCAGTGCTTCCAGGCGCTCGGTCGGCAGCGCGCCGGTGGCGGCCCTGCCGGCCTGCCTGACGTTGTTCCGCAGCCGGCCGGTGGCCTCCGCGAGCTGCGGGGTCCTCTCCTTGAACTGCTCGCCGAGGCGTCCGGGGTCCACCCCGAGCCGCCTGGCCAGCAGCGCCCCGCCCATGCCGAGGGGCAGTTTGATCCTGCTGCGCCCCGCCACGTAGCCCGTGGCGAAGGCCAGCGCCAGTGCCGACCGGTTCGTCATGTCAGTAGTCTCCTTGGTTGCGCCGTCTCTGCTCCTGCACGGCCTCCAGCCGGTCGAGCAGTTCGTCCTCCCGGCGGTCGAACTCCTCCTCGTCGATCAGGCCTTCGTCCAACTGCCTGGACAGTTCGTGGAGTTCACGCTGGATCGCCGACGGGTCGTAGTACTGCCGCTCCGCCTCGGCGACCACCTGCCGCAGCACCCAGCCGGCGCCGTGGAACGGTGCCGCGGGCAGCTTCAGGATCCCGCCGATCAGCCCCACGCCGGCTCACCCCGCGGGCGAGCCCGCGGCCCGGGCGGTCCGCCCGGCCTCGTCGGGCCGGCCCACGAAGCTGTAGGGCGGAAGCGGACCCGTGGCGCGGATGTCCAGATGGGGGTTGGCGCGCCCCAGCTCCTCGACGGCGGCGGTGAACTCCTCGGACCTGTCGCGGCCGAGGAGGAAGGAGAGGTTCGCCAGCCAGCCGGAGCCCTCCGGGCCCGGCACGTACCGCTGTGCCAGGGGCGCGAGCGTCTCCTCGATCAGCCGGGCGTCCTCCGCCTCGCGCTCGCGTACGGCGTTCGCCACGAGCTCGCCCAGGCGCAGCTTGTCCTCGTGGGAGCCGCCGCCGGCGGCGCGGTTGCGCTCCGCCAGGCTCCGCGCCTCGGTGTCCTGCGAGAGCACCAGGCGCAGCACCTCGTCCTCGCGGTGCACGGCCTTGACGTTGTACTCGGAGCGGCCGTCCAGCTCCTCCAACTGCCGGATGTAGTGGGCGGCGTGGTCCGCGAGCACCCCGCGCACGGCCTCCTCGTCGTCGGAGAGGCTGCCGAAGCGCAGCGGCAGGACCGGTCCCCTGGCGCCGACCTCGGTCAGCACCTGCTGGTGCGCCAGGAGATCGCGGCGCTTGGGCCGCAGGTCGTCCGGGCAGTCGCTGACGATCGCGGCGAGGTCCCCCTCGCGGACGATCCGGACCTCGCGCGGCGGCCGGCCGACGCCGGGCGCCTTCTCGGGCAGCGCCGGGTGGTCCGAGCGCGCGATTCCGTAGACGTAGACGCTCACTCCGTCTCCTCCTTGCGCCGGGCGGAGGCCCGGCGCCTTCGGGGTGCCGACTCCTCCTCGTCGGAACCGCCCTGGCGGAAGGCGTCGGATATGCTCTCGGCGGCCCCGGCCAGGGCACCCTTGGTCTTGCTGCTGGCGCCGCTCTCGGTGGCGTTCTCCAGCACCTCGGGCAGACCGGGCGACTTCCTGGGCCCGGATTCCAGGTCGAGGCGGTTGCACGCCTCGGCGAAACGCAGGTACGTGTCGACGCTGGCGACCACGACGCGTACGTCGATCTTCAGGATCTCGATGCCGACCAGCGAGACGCGGACGAACGCGTCGATCACCAGTCCGCGGTCCAGGATGAGTTCCAGAACGTCGTAGAGACCGCTGCTGCCGCCCCCACCTCCGGTGGAACGCTGTGCGGGAACTGCCGTAGTCATGGTACGGAGCCACTCCTCTCGGGTGTCGCAGCTCTCAGCCGCGGCGGGACGAATCGGCCCGGCCGCGCTCGTAACGGCGGACGCGGCGGTAACCGGTGAGGTGGCCGGCCTCGTCGAGGGTCACCTCGTACGAGGCCATCAGGCTCATCGTGTCCGGAACCCGCTCGAGTTCCATGACCTCCACCTCCAGGGCCCAGCCGTCCCCGGTCCGTTCGAACCGGGAGACACTCTCGGCGTGCAGGCCGGTGAGGTCGGTGAACTCGGACCGGGCCGTGCGCATCGCCTCGCCGAGCGGTATGGGGCGGCCTTCGTCCTCCGCCGTCCGCTTGCTGTCGTCGCTTGTCTTCTTCTCTGTCATGGGGCTCCTCTCAATCCCGGATACCGCGAGAGGATTTCCGTAAACATGCCTGTTTCCCAAAGGAATTGAGGGGCTTTTCGAATTCCTCTTCCGGTGTTCCGCGCAGTGGGCCGGAGAACTCCTCCGGAAATCCCCTCGCAAGGCGTCCGGAGAACGGGGCGGGTGGAATCGGGAGCGGCGCGCGCGGACCGTGCGAACGGCACGGCCGGACGGCGCCCGCATCACGGGGAGTTGTGACACAGATGTGACGCCGCCATGATCGGGCCGGAACTTCCGGCCGTACCGCCGACGCCGTACGGTGCTGCCATGGCACCGGCACCCGTGAACCCGCAGACACCGGACGACGACCCCGAGACCTACGTCGGACTCGACGTGGCCACCGCCGAACGGCAGGCACGCGAACGCGGCTGGACCACCGTGCGGTCCCTTCCGCCGGACGCGGTCATCACCATGGAGTACCTGTCGGGACGGCTGAACTTCACGGTGGAGGACGGCGCGGTGGTCCGCTGCTGGAAGGGCTGACACGTGCGGTGGCCCCGTCCCCCTCGGCCGAGGGGGACGGGGCCACCGCACGTGTCGGGCTCCGCGGGGAGGGAAGAGGGTGCGTACCGTCCCGCCCCGAGGAGCCGGACCGGCGCTACGAAGCCGTCACTTGCGCGGTCCCATCGGCGCGGTCCGCGACACCGTGCGCTCGCCGTACGGCCGGCGGCTGCCGGCGGGGGTGACGGGGGAGCGCTCCGAGCGGGCCGCGTGCTGCCGCGCGTGGGCGGGGTGGTGGGTGCGCGGCTCCCCGGCCCGGGGCGGCAGGTCGGCGGGCGATTCGGCGGACAGTGCCGCTTCGCACAGCGCCGCGTCCGGCAGCACCGGTTCGGACAGGGCCGGTTCGGGCCCGGAGACCGGATACGCCCCGCTCGCGCCGAGCCGGGTGGTGATCGCCGGGGCGCGGGTTCCGGCGGGGCGCAGACGCGCCGACAGGGGCGCGAGACCTTCCCGGAAGCGGTACCAGTGGCCCAGCAGATACGCCTCCGCGCGGGCGATGAGGGGCTCGAACCAGGGCAGCGCCAGCAGGATGAGCAGCCCAGAGGCCCAGCCCAGGAGCACGTCGCTGACCCAGTGGGTGCCGATGTAGACGGTGGTGGTGCCGACGCCGAGGGCGAAGACCGCCGCGACGACCGACAGCCGGCGCCGGGCCCGCGGCGTGGTGGCCAGATAGGCCAGGATCCCCCAGGTGACCACCGCGTTCGCCGTGTGGCCGGAGGGGAATATGTCCCCTGTCAGGAACATCTCGTTGGCGCCTATGCGGTTCGCGTAGTGCGGGCCCTCGCGCCCCATGCCGAGTTTCGCCGCACCCACCGTCACGTTCAGCAACAGCAGGGAGGTGCCCAGGGCCAGCAGCGGGCGCAGCGTCCGCTGCCGCCAGGAGCGCCAGCCGAGCCAGGCGGCGACCAGCACCGCGGTGGGGCCGCGCTGGCCCAGGACCACGAAGTAGTCGAGGAAGGCGTGGAGCTCCGGCCACTGCTTGTACGGGCGGAAGAGCATGACCTGCCAGTCCAGCCGGACCAGCCGGGAGGTGGTCAGCACCGCCGCCACGATGGCCGCGTAGAGGCCCAGCGTGGTGAAGAAGAGCGCCCTGCGGGTGCCGCTCATCCCCGGTGGAGGGGTGAGCGGCCGCGCTGGCTCCTGTTCCAGGCGGGCGAAGATCCGGTCGGTACGCACTCCAACGAGATTACAGGCGGTGACCGGCGGCACCGAACCGGCCACCTGCTTCGTAATGTCTATGTGATGTGCAACGGGCTTCCACCCGTACACGGAGAGGCTGTTTTCCCACGTCCGGGAGAAGTCGGCGGATTTTCCGACCGGCGTGCCCCAGAGCTGTTATCGAAGTTGCGCCGTGTGTTCTTTTTCCTTGAAGACGGGTATGGTCCACCGGCCGTTAACCGGGGCGCCGCCGGACCGGACCGGGGCGTGTCAGGGCGGGCCGGAACCGTGCAGCCACACCGCCCCGTACACCGCGGCGCCGGACGCCGCCAGGGTCAGGACCGCCGCCGAGGCGGCCGTACGCCACCGCGCCAGGGCGACCGCGACGGGCAGTAACAGCGGAAAGGCCGGCAGCAGCAGCCGCGGCTTGGAGCCGAAGTAGCCCTTGGCGCACAGCGCGAGCACCACGACGGTCCCCGCGTACGCCAGCAGCTGCGGCGGCTGCCCCTGCCGCACGCACAGCACGTACAGCCACACCACCAGGGCCACCCCGGCGAGCAGCCCCACACCGCCGATCACCGATCCGGTGAGGTGCTCCCCGATGAACGCGGCGAAGGCCAGACCGCCGTCGAAGCCGTTGCCCCACTGCCCCTGCACGTCGAGGTAGCCGACCGGACTGCCGGTCCGCAGCCCCACCCAGCCCACGTAACCGGACCAGCCCAGCGGGGCGAGGAGAACCCCGGCCGCCATGCGCGGCTCCCACCGCCGCTCGCGGTGGAACCGCTCGGCGGCGGCCAGCCACACCGCCGCGACCACCGCGGCCCCCACCGGGCGGGTCAGCCCGGCGAAGGCCGCCAGCGTGCCCGCCCACACCCACCGGCCGGTCAGCACGGCGTACACCGCCCAGGCGGCCAGGGCCGTGAACAGCGACTCGCTGTAGGCCATCGACTGCACGATCCCGACGGGCAGCGCGGCCCACAGCACGACGAGCGTGACGCCCGCCCGTCTGCCGTGGAGACGGTCGCCGATCGCGAACAGCGCGGCGGCGGCGGACAGCGAGGAGACGGCGCTGACGGCCAGCCCGGCGTCGGGCGCGCTCAGCGCCGACAGAGCGGACAGAGCCCGCTCCAGGGCGGGCAGCAGTGGGAAGAAGGCGAGGTCGGGATGGGTGCCGCCGTCCGGCAGGCGGGCGGTGTAGCCGTAGCCGTCCTCGGCTATCCGGGCGTACCACAGGGAGTCCCAGCGTGCGGACAGCAGTGTGTGCGCGCTCTCGCCCTCCGCCGCCGCCCACCCGGCCAGCACCAGCAGGCCCAGCGCCCGCACCCCCGCGTAGGCCAGCAGCGCGGGCGCCGCGTACCGCAGGGCCCGGCCGGCGGACCGCACGGGCGGCGCGGTCCGCACGGGCGGCGCCGGAGTCGGGCGGCCGGCGCCGCCCGCACGGCCGGGGCCGGGCCGGCGCCCGATGACGGCCGCCGGCGGGCCGTGCGGCGGGGTCTCGGACCCCCGCGGCGGGGGAGAGGGGGGCAGCAGATCGCTTGCGGGCATGAACGAGGAGGCTATAGGGCCGGGGCGAAGTGATGAGATGGGTTTCGGACCGGCGTCAACGTGAGGCGCGCCACGTGACCGTCCGGAGGACTCGCGTACGCTGACGCACTACTCGACCCTCCACACCGGGCCGGACGCTCCCCCGGCGTCCCGGCATTCCCCCCGGCGGCGGTGCGAGCGCTACAGGAGGTGCGTACATGTCCGGGACGACCACGGCCGGAGCCACCAGGGCGGCGGACGTCCCCCGGCAGAGACCGCGACGGACGGGAACGGCCGGCCCCGGCGGCGGTTCCCCCGCACCGGGCGGCGGCGCGAGCCGCTGGACCGTGCTGGCCGTGCTGTGCGCCAGCCTGCTCCTGGTGGCCGTCGACGCGACGGTGCTGCACGTCGCCGTCCCCGCCGTCTCCCAGGCGCTGCGGCCCGGCGCCATCGAGCTGCTGTGGATCGTCGACGCCTACCCGCTGGTCTGCGCCTCCCTGCTGATCCTCTTCGGCACCCTCGGCGACCGGGTCGGGCGGCGCAGGGTGTTGCTGTGCGGCTACGCCGTCTTCGGCGCGGCCTCGGCGCTGGCGGCGTACGCGCACACCCCCGAGGTGCTGATCGCGGCGCGCGCCCTGCTGGGGGTCGGCGGCGCGATGATCATGCCCGCGACCCTGTCGATACTGCGCCAGGTCTTCCCCGACCGCCGCGAGCGGGCGCTGGCCATCGGCGTGTGGAGCGCGGTCGCCGCGGTCGGCGCAGCGGTGGGACCGCTGGTCGGCGGCCTCCTGCTGGAGCACTTCTGGTGGGGCTCGGTCTTCCTGATCAACATCCCGCTGATGCTGCTGTGCATCCCGCTCGGACGCCGCCTGCTGCCGGAGTCCACCGGCGACCGCGACGGCCCCTGGGACGTGGTCGGCGCCCTGGTGGCCGCCGCCGGGCTGGGGGCGCTGATCCTGGGCGTGAAGCGGGCGGGCGGCGGCGAGGCGCTCCACCCGGGCACGCTGGTGCCGCTGGTGCTGGGCGCGGCCCTGCTCGCCCTCTTCGTACGCCGCCAGCTGCGCCGCCGCCACCCCCTGGTGGACTGCGCGACCCTGGCCCGGCCCACCTTCGGCACGGCGGTGGCCTGCATCGTGCTGACGGTGCTGGCACTGGTGGGTCTGGCGCTGATCGCGGCCCAGTACCTCCAGCTGGTCCTCGGGCTCTCCCCCCTGCAGACCGGGCTGCGGCTGCTGCCGCTCAGCCTCGCCGCGATCGCCGCCGGGCTGGCCGGCTCCCGGATGCTGCGCCGGCTGGGGCCGCGCGTCATGGTGCTGGTCGGCTTCCTGCTCACCGCCGCCGCGGTGCTGGCGCTGACCGGCGTCGGCCTGCGTGACGAGCCCGCCCTGCTCGTCTGCGGCTTCGTCGTGCTGGGCTTCGGGCTGGAGACGACGCTGTTCGGCGCGTACGAGTCGATGCTCAACGAGGCCCCGGCCCACCAGGCGGGCGGCGCCGCGGCGATCGGCGAGACCGCCTACCAGCTCGGCGCGGGGATGGGCATCGCGGTCCTGGGCACCGTCATGAACGCCGCCTACGCCCCCGGGGTGCGGAGGGCGGCCGGTGTGCCGGAGGCGGCCGGGGAGGACGCCGCCCACTCGCTGGGCGCGGCGTACGAGGTCGCCGAACGGCTCGGCGGACCGGCCGGCCAGGCACTGCGCGAGGCGGCGCGGGAGTCGTTCGTCCACGGACTGCACGTGGCGCTGCTGGTCAGCGCGGGCCTCCTGCTGCTCGGCGCGCTGGCCGCGCTGAGGCTGCCGCGCGCGATGGGCGCCCCGGGACAGGACGGGGGCTCCGGCCGGAGGCCGCCGAAGGAGCCCGACCGGGCGGACCGCACGGACCGGGACGGCGCCGCCCCGGCACGGTCCTGTGCCTCCCCCGGCCCCGCCGAGCTGCCCGGGCAGCCGGGCGGCCCCCTCTTGTCCAGCGGGATTACCCGGCCGTAACGTCGGGCGCGACCCTCGAAGATCCCCAGCCGGAGGCCACCGTGTCCAGCTC
>NZ_JAKMAY010000090.1:8452-19001 GCF_022015835.1 Streptomyces sp. ICN903
CCTTCGATCCCGCCGACCCCCTCGGCCTGGACGACCTGCTCGCACCCGAGGAGAAGGCGGTCCGCGACACCGTCCGCTCCTGGGCCGCCGACCGGGTGATGCCGCACATCGCCGAGTGGTATGAGCGCGGCGAGCTGCCCGGCACCCGGGAGCTGGCCCGCGAGCTCGGCTCGATCGGCGCCCTGGGCATGTCGCTGACGGGCTACGGCTGCGCGGGCGCGTCCGCCGTCCAGTACGGGCTGGCCTGCCTGGAGCTGGAGGCCGCCGACTCCGGCATCCGCTCGCTGGTCTCGGTGCAGGGCTCGCTGGCGATGTACGCCATCCACCGCTACGGCTCCGAGGAGCAGAAGCAGCGGTGGCTGCCGCGCATGGCGTCCGGCGAGGCCATCGGCTGCTTCGGGCTCACCGAGCCCGACCACGGATCCGACCCGGCCGGAATGCGCACCCACGCCAAGCGGGACGGAGGCGACTGGGTGCTGAGCGGCCGCAAGATGTGGATCACCAACGGCTCGGTGGCCTCGGTCGCCGTCGTCTGGGCCCGCACCGACGAGGGCGTGCGCGGTTTCGTCGTGCCCACCGACACCCCCGGCTTCTCCGCGCCCGAGATCAGGCACAAGTGGTCCCTGCGCGCCTCGGTCACCAGCGAACTGGTCATGGACGGCGTACGGCTGCCCGCCGACGCGGTACTGCCCGAGGTCACCGGGCTGCGCGGCCCGCTGAGCTGCCTGAACCACGCCCGCTACGGCATCGTCTGGGGCGCGATGGGAGCGGCCCGCTCCAGCTTCGAGGCGGCCCTTGAGTACTCGCGCACCCGCGAGCAGTTCGGCCGGCCGATCGGCGGTTTCCAGCTCACCCAGGCCAAGCTCGCCGACATGGCGCTGGAACTGCACAAGGGCGTCCTGCTCGCCCATCACCTGGGGCGGCGGATGGACGCCGGCAGACTCCGTCCCGAGCAGGTCAGCTTCGGCAAGCTCAACAACGTGCGCGAGGCGATCGAGATCTGCCGCACCTCCCGCACGATCCTGGGGGCCAACGGGATCTCCCTGGAGTACCCGGTGATGCGGCACGCCACGAACCTGGAGTCGGTGCTGACCTACGAGGGCACCGTGGAGATGCACCAGCTGGTGCTGGGCAAGGCGCTCACCGGCGTCGACGCGTTCCGGTGAACGCCTCGTCCGGCGCCGGCGCCGGACGAGGCGCCGGTCAGCTCTGGTTGAAGAAGCCGTCGGGGCTGCGGCGCTCCTGGCCGCTGATCACCTGGTAGTCGGGAGGCGTCAGCAGGAAGACGCGCGTGGCCACGCGCTCGATCGAACCGCGCAGGCCGAAGGTCAGGCCGGCCGCGAAGTCGACGACCCGCTTGGCGTCGGCGGGCTCCATGGCGGTGAGGTTCACGATCACCGGAACCCCCTCCCGGAAGAGCTCGCCGATGCCCCGGGCGTCCCGGAAGCCGTCGGGGGTGACCGTCGCGATCCGGGTGCCCTGATCCTGGGCGGTCTCGGCGGTCACGCGCACCCGAGGGTCGGTGACCCAGGCGTCGCGGGCGTCCTCGGGCTCGGAACCCTCGGCGTACTCGTCGTCGTAGTAACGCATCTCGCTGTCGTCGACGAGGCCCAGCCAGGCACTCGCCTTGCGCACCGATCCCATGGACGCCTCCTCTCACATGCACGGTCCACCGTGTCTGGCAGCGCCTCCGCCGCGGGGCCCGCACCCCTATCGTCGTCCATGATGCTGACAACGCGCCAAACAGTTACCCGTTCCGCACGGGATTCGTGACGGTTCTGGTGCACAGCACGCGCGTGGCGCGCCCCCGCGGCGAGGGCCGGGAGCCCGTAGGGGCGGTGACGCGGCGCCGAACCGGGCGGCCCCGCCGGACGGGTGGTCACCAAGGGCATACGGGTGAAGTGCCCGGTATCGTGACGCGCACTCATACATCAGGGGTAACGGGGGGAAACTTGTTCGGCATCATCAGGCCGTGCCGTCACCGGCTGGGCGAGCGGCTGCTGACCGCCTGGACCGCGCATCTGTGCGGGCTCTGCCTCGCGCTGCGCGGTGACCACGGCCAGTTCGCGCGCGTCGCCACCAACTACGACGGAATCGTCGTCTCCGCGCTGACCGAGGCGCAGACGCCGCGCCCGGCGGACGGCTCCGGCGCCCTGCGGCGCACCGCCGGCCCTTGCCCGCTGCGGGGCATGCGCACCGCCTCCGTGGCCCGCGGGGAGGGCGCCCGGCTGGCCGCGGCGGTGTCCCTGGTGCTGGCCTCCGTCAAGGTGCGCGACCATGTCGCCGACGGGGACGGGGCGATGGCGCGCCGTCCGGTCGCCGCGGCGGCCCGCAGGGTCGCGGCCGGCTGGGACCGGGCGGGTGCGCGTACCGGGGCCCAACTGGGCTTCGACACCGCGGTGCTGACCGAGGCCGCCCTGCGGCAGCCGCTGGTGGAGGCCGCGGCGGGCCCGGGCGGTTCGCTGGTGGCGGTCACCGAGCCGACCGAGACGGCCACCGCCGCCGCCTTCGCCCACACCGCCCGCCTCGCAGGCCGACCCGGCAACGCGGAGCCGCTGGCCGAGGCCGGGCGGCTCTTCGGGCGGCTGGCGCATCTGCTGGACGCCGTCGAGGACCTGGCCGCCGACGAGGAGGCGGGCGCGTGGAATCCGATCGCCGTCACCGGCACTCCTCTGCCGGAGGTGCGCAGACTGTGCGACGACGCCGTGCGCGGCATACGGCTGGCCCTGCGGGACGTGGAGTTCGCGGACGAGGAGGGCGCCGAACTGGTGCGGGCGCTGCTGGGCCGCGAGGCGGGACACGCGGTGGACCGGGCCTTCGCGGCGGCGCGTGTCCACCCGCCGCGACCGGGGCGTCCCGGACATCCCGGCCGTCCGGGGCGTCCCGGAGCGCCGTTTCCCGGACCGTCGCGCCGTCGGGGCGCGGTGGCCGGATGCATGGTGTGGACGGGGTTGTTCTGCACGGGGCAGATTTGCTGCCGCAAGGAGTACGAGGACCCCTGGTCGGGGCGCAGGCGCGAGGGGCTGTGCCGTTCCTGCGACTGCTCCGGCTGTGCGGACTGCTGCGAGTGCTGCGGCAACTGCTGCAGGTGCTGCAACAGCTCGGGCGGGTCGGGGAGTTCCGGCGGATCGGGCGGCGGCGACGGAGGGTGCGACTGCAACTGCGGCTGCGGGGGCTGCGACTGACGGCCGCTCATGTCCGTTATGCGGGGTGGTCGGTGCGCTGAGCGATGCAACTTGGCGCAACGGCACCCTTGCGCGCACGGATCGAACGTGTGAATACTCCCTCCCGGTGCTTGTCAGGGACGCGTCGGACAGCGGGTCCCCGGCGGCTCCGCTTGCCCGCGCCCCATCGCGGGTTCCCCCCATTTCCTTCACAGGAGGAACAGCCAGTGAAGACCGAGCGCACCTCCCCCCACGGCGCTTCCGCCAGACGAGGCCGCATCCGCCTGATCGCCGCGGCCTCCGCCGTCGTCGCCGCCGCGGCCATGGCCCTGCCGACCTCGGCGAGCGCGGCCCCCACCCCCTCGCCCGCGGCCCAGGTCGCCATGGCGGACAAGGCGATGAAGACCGCGGACGTCGGCGGTACCGCCTGGTACACCGACAAGGCGACCAACACCCTGGTCGTCACGGTGGACAGCACCGTCAGCAAGGCCGAGATAGCCAAGATCAAGAAGACCGCCGGCGCGGGCGCGGACGCCATCCGCATCGAGCGCACCCCGGGCAAGTTCAACAAGCTGATCTCCGGCGGCGACGCCATCTACAGCGGCGGCGGGCGCTGCTCGCTGGGCTTCAACGTCCGCAGCAGCAGCGGGACGGACTACTTCCTGACCGCCGGGCACTGCACCCAGGGCTCGTCCACCTGGAACAACGGCTCCACCACCCTCGGCTCGACCGCCGGAACCAGCTTCCCGGTCAACGACTACGGCATCGTCCGCTACACCAGCTCGGTCAGCCGCCCCGGCACGGTCGGCAACCAGGACATCACCCGGGCCGCCAACCCGTCCGTGGGCCAGACCGTCTACCGCCGCGGCAGCACCACCGGCACCCACAGCGGCCGCGTCACCGGCCTGAACGCCACGGTCAACTACGGCGGCGGCGACGTCGTCTACGGCATGATCCAGACCAACGTCTGCGCCGAGCCCGGCGACAGCGGCGGCCCGCTGTACTACGGCTCCACCGCCTTCGGCCTCACCTCCGGCGGCAGCGGCAACTGCCGCACCGGCGGCACGACCTTCTTCCAGCCGGTCGTGGAGGCGCTGAACGCGTACGGCGTGAGCGTCTACTGACGCCACCGCCTTTCGAGCCCCCGTCCGGCCGTGCCGGGCGGGGGCTCCGCCGTGTGCCCGCCGGGCGAGGCGGGCGGGCCCGGCGTGCCGGACGGCGCCGGCGCGGGGATGATGGCGGGGTCGGTCGTCACTCTACGGCTCGGTGTGGACACTCTTCGTGTGTAACCCCGCCGGTGGAGGAAAGGATGACCGAGCCGGACATTCCTCCGGGGCCGCACCCTCACAGGCGGCCCCACCCCCCACGGGAGGTACTGTGCTGAAACACCGACGGACACTCACGCGGCGCATCGCCATCGCGGGCGTGGGCGTGGCGGCGATGCTCTCCGCGCCCCTTGCCCCGGCGAGCGCGGAGACCCCGGCCCCCGTCGCGCCCAGACCGCTCACCCCCACCGCCGCGGGCCAGCTGGCCTCGTCCCTCGCCGGCGACCTCAAGGACGACATGGCGGGCGCCTACTACGACGCCGAGGGGCGCAAACTGGTGGTCAACGTCCTCAGCGACGCGGGCGCCGAGAAGGTCCGGCAGGCCGGTGCCGAGCCCCGGGTCGTCAAGCACTCCCTGGCCCGGCTCGACACCGTGCAGAAGGACCTCACGGCCAAGAGCGTCCCCGGCACCGCGCGCGCCGTCGACCACCGCCTCAACAAGGTCGTCGTCACCGCGGACAGCACGGTCGGGCAGGAGGAGCTGGCCGACCTGGAGAAGCGGGTGGCGGCGCAGGGCGACACGGCGGTCCTCAGACGGGCCGAGGGGAGGTTCGCCCCCATGGCCCTGGGCGGCGACGCGATCTGGCGCGGAGACGGCGCGCGCTGCTCGCTCGGCTTCAACGTGGTCAGGAACGGCATGCCGTACTTCCTCACCGCGGGCCACTGCGCCCGGCTCTTCGACCGCTGGTCCGCCACCCGCTCCGGGCGGAGCATCGGGATCACGGTGGCGAGCGAGTTCCCCCGCGACGACCACGCCCTGGTGCGGTACACCACCCGTACGGACCACCGGAGCCAGGTGAACCTGTACAACGGGTCCAGCCAGGACATCACCCGGGCCGCCGATCCCATCGTCGGCCAGCAGGTGCGGCGCAGCGGCAGCACCACGAAGGTCCACGAGGGCGAGGTCACGGCGGTGAACGTCTCCGTGACCTATCCGCAGGGCAGGGTCGACGGGCTGATCCAGACCGACGTCTGCGCCGAGCCCGGCGACAGCGGCGGCCCGCTGTTCTCCGGCACCACCGGCCACGGCCTGACCTCCGGCGGGCGCGGGGACTGCTCGCGGGGAGGCGAGACCTTCTACCAGCCGCTGACCGAGGCGCTGCGCGACCACGGCGCCCGGATCGGCTGACGGTTCCCCGCCCCAACGGCGACGGCCCGGCCCCGCCTCCCGAGGGAAGGCGGGGCCGGGCCGTCACCGGGCGGGGCCGCACACCGGGCGACGCCGGCCGGTGGCTGTCGGCGGCCCTCCGGTGGCTAGCGGGACTCGGCCGCGACCAGCTCCGCGATCTGGACGGCGTTGAGCGCCGCGCCCTTGCGGAGGTTGTCGCCCGCGCAGAACAGGGCCAGGCCGTGCTCGGCGGTCTCGTCGGCGCGGACGCGGCCCACGTAGGTCGGGTCCTGGCCGGCCGCCTGCTGCGGGGTGGGCACGTCGGAGAGGACCACGCCCGGGGCGCCCTCCAGCAGCTCCCGGGCGCGCTCGGGGCTGATCGGCCGCTCGAAGCGGGCGTTGATCTGGAGGGAGTGGCCGGTGAAGACCGGCACGCGCACACAGGTACCCGAGACCTTCAGCTCCGGGATGCCCAGGATCTTGCGGCTCTCGTTGCGGAGCTTCTGCTCCTCGTCGGTCTCGCCCAGTCCGTCGTCCACGATGGAGCCCGCCATCGGCAGCACGTTGAAGGCGATGGGCCGCACGTACTTGTCGGGCTCGGGGAACTCGACCGCGGAGCCGTCGAAGGTCAGCCGGGTGGCGTCGCCCTCGACCGCCTTGCGGGTCTGCTCGTCCAGCTCGGCGACACCGGCCAGACCGCTGCCGGACACCGCCTGGTAGGTGGCCACGACCAGGGCGGTCAGCCCGGCCTCGGCGTGCAGCGGCCGCAGCACCGGCATGGCGGCCATGGTGGTGCAGTTGGGGTTGGCGATGATGCCCTTGGGGCGCTCGGCGGCGGCCTGCGGGTTCACCTCGGAGACCACCAGCGGGACCTCGGGGTCCAGACGCCAGGCGGAGGAGTTGTCGATGACCACGGGCCCGGCCGCGGCCACCTTCGGGGCCAGGGCCTTCGAGGTCGAGCCGCCCGCGGAGAACAGCACGACGTCCAGCCCCGTGTAGTCGGCCGTGGCGGCGTCCTCGACGGTGATCTCGCCGCCCTTCCAGGGCAGCGTCCGTCCGGCCGAGCGGGCCGAGGCGAACAGCCGCAGCTGCTCCACCGGGAAGTCGCGCTCGGCCAGGATCTCGCGCATCACTCCGCCGACCTGGCCGGTGGCTCCGACGATGCCGATTCTCATGGGGCTCCTTCTGTCGTGCGTGTCCCGCTGCGTCAACCCTCTACCCTGCCCTGCCGGACGCGCGTGCGCCAACTTCCTTTGGCGCACGTCACACCCCGGGCGAGTGCGGGGGGAGACGGGAGGGTGGCGGTGGAACGCACCGAGGCGGCGGCCGCCCGGGGGCGGCCGCCGCCTTGTGACCGGGCCCGGCGGTCACTCCAGGGCCCTGCGCTGGTCCGGCGTGGGTGTCAGTGCGGGCAGTTGCCGCGGAACTCCTCGATGGCGAGGCTGGGCCGGGGCAGCGGGCACAGGAACTGCTCGTAGCGGGTGTCGTTGTCCACGAAGCGCTTCAGCCAGGAGATGCTGTACTTCGCGATCTCGGTGTTCGAGGTGTTCGGGGTGAAGTGCGTGGCGTTGTTGAGCTCCATGTACGCCCGGTCCGTGGAGGAGGGCAGGCTCTCGTAGAAGGGCTCGGCGTGCGAGCGCACCGAGGCGATGCTGTCACCGTCGGCGCCGACGATGAAGGTCGGGACGGTGATCTCGCGCCAGGTCTTGTCGAGGTTCCACGGGGTGAGCGGGATCGCGGCCTTCAGGGAGGGCCGGTCCTTGGCGGCCTCCAGGCTGCCGCCGCCGCCCATGGAGTGGCCCATGACCGCCAGGCGGCTGCTGTCGATGCGGCCGCGGACCGAGCTGCGCTGGGTCAGGTAGTCCAGCGCGGCCAGCAGCTGGTCGCCGCGGCTGCCGGGCTGGTCGTAGCGGCTGTTGGTGTCGATGGTGAAGACCACGAAGCCCTGCGAGGCCAGGCGGGGGCCGTACCAGGACATGCTGGACTGGCTGGCGGTGTAACCGGGGGAGATCGCGACCGCGCCGAAGGTGCCGTCGCTGGTGTCGGTCGGGTAGTAGATCGTGCCGCCGCCGAAGCCGGTCACGGCCAGGGAGGACACCCGGTCCTCGGAGACGGAGTAGGGGCCGCGGACGGCCTCGATGCTCCGCTCGGTCGGGTCCGGGCCGCGCTCGTAGGGGTTCTCGGCGGTCTGGACGGCGGCCGGCGCGGCGCCGGCGTCCTGAGCGGCCTGGGCGGTGGGCAGGGCGACGCCCACGCCGCCCAGGACCATGGCCAGGGCCACGCCCAGCTTCGTCAGGCGGTGGGGGGTGCGGCGGTTCCCGGCGGCCGTGCCCGGGGTCGTGTCGTGCTGCTGCGGCTCCATGCTGACCCTTTCCAGGTGTGTGAGGGGTGACCTTCTGGGGTCGGACGGATGCATCGTGGTGCCGGAGCACGCGACTCCGCATCGGTGAAACCGCCGGTTCCGGCCGGGGCCGGGTGCGGACGCGGCCGGCATCGCGGGCGCGGCGCCGGAGCCATTGACGTACCAGCCGGTATGCCACGAGGATAAGCAAGCGCTTAGTCGTGGCCCGTGAAGGAGATCCCGTGCCCCCTGCGAACGCCCCCGTGACCGACCCGGACGAACTGCGCCGACGTACCCAGGCGCTGCTCGCGGAGCACGATCCGGCCGTCACCGAACCACTCGACTTCCTCCGCGCCCGCTACGACGCGGGCCTGGCCTGGGTGCACTTCCCCCACGGCCACGGCGGACTCGACGCGCCCCGCGCCCTCCAGGCCGTCGTCGACGCCGAACTGGCCGCCGCCGGCGCCCCCGACAACGACCCCGGCCGCAACGGCATCGGCCTGGGCATGGCCGCGCCGACGATCCTGCGCTACGGCACCGAGGAGCAGAAGGAGCGCTTCCTGCGCCCGCTGTGGACCGGCGAGGAGGTGTGGTGCCAGCTGTTCAGCGAGCCCGGAGCCGGCTCCGACCTGGCGGCACTGGCCACCCGGGCGGTACGCGAGGGCGACTCCTGGGTGGTGGACGGCCAGAAGGTGTGGACCTCCAGCGCGCACAACGCCCGCTGGGCCATCCTGATCGCCCGCACCGACCCGGACGTCCCCAAGCACCGCGGCATCACCTACTTCGTCTGCGACATGACCGACCCCGGGGTCGAGGTGCGGCCGCTGCGCCAGATCACCGGCGAGGCGGAGTTCAACGAGGTCTTCCTCACCGGCGTCCGCGTCCCCGACGCCCACCGGCTCGGCGGGGTGGGGGAGGGGTGGAAGGTCGCCCAGACCACCCTCAACAACGAGCGCGTCGCCATCGGCGGCCAGCGCATGCCGCGTGAGAGCGGCATGATCGGCAAGGCCGCCGCCACCTGGCGCGAGCGCCCCGAACTGCGCACCCACGGTCTCCACCAGCGGCTGCTGTCGGGCTGGGTAGGCGCCGAGGTCGCCCGGCTCACCGGTGAACGGCTGCGCCAGCAGCTCACCGCGGGCCACCCCGGGCCCGAGGGGGCCGGGATGAAGCTCGCCTTCGCCCGGCTGGCGCAGGAGCTCAGCGGCCTGGAGGTCGAGCTGCTGGGCGAGGAGGGCCTGTCCTACGACGACTGGACCCTGCGCCGCCCCGAGACCGTGGACTTCACCGGCCGCGAGGCCGGCTACCGCTATCTGCGCGCCAAGGGCAACTCCATCGAGGGCGGCACCTCGGAGGTCCTGCGCAACATCATCGCCGAGCGGGTGCTGGGACTGCCCGCCGAGCCCCGCACCGACAAGGACCTCCCCTGGAAGGAGCTGGCCCGATGACGGACCTTCTCTACTCGGAGATCGAGGAGGAGCTGCGCGCCAGCGTCCGCGCGCTGCTGGCCGACCGCTGCCCGCCCGAGAACACCCTGGCCCGCTGCGAGACGGGCGAGCCCTACGACCGCGCGCTGTGGCAGACCCTCGCCCGCGACCTGGGCGCGGCCTCCCTGGCGGTGCCGGAGGAGGCGGGCGGCGCGGGGGCCTCGGTGCGCGAGGCGGCCGTGGTGCTGGAGGAGCTGGGCCGGGCGGCGGCGCCGACGCCGTACCTGGGCAGCGCAGTCCTGGCCACCACCGCGCTGCTCGCCCTGGAGGACGCGGACGGCGGCGGCGACGGAGCGGAGGCGGCGAAGCCGCTCGCCTCCCTCGCTGCGGGCGAGCGCACCGCCGCACTGGCGGTGCCGCTCTCCGCGATGCCCGGGACCGGGGCCTTCCCCTCGGCCGTACGGGCCGACAGCGCGGGCACTCTGACCGGAACGGTCACCTCGGTCGCCGACGCCGCGGCCGCGGACGTCCTGATCGTCCCGGCCGAGGGCCGGGACGGGCCGGGGCTGTACGCGGTGGAGGCCACCGCCGCCGCCCTGGCCGTCGTACCGCGCACCTCCCTCGACCTCACCCGCCCGGTGGCCGACCTGACGTTCACCGGCACCGCCGCCCGGCGGCTGGCCGGCGCCGGGCAGGCCCCCGCCGCACTGGAGCGGGCGCTGCTGACCGGCGCCGGACTGCTCGCCTCCGAGCAGCTCGGCATCGCCGAGTGGTGCCTGACCGCCACCGTCGCGTATCTGAAGGACCGGCGGCAGTTCGGGCGGCAGCTCGGCTCGTTCCAGGCGCTCAAGCACCGGCTGGCCGACCTCTGGCTGGAGGTGGTCGGCGCGCGGGCCGCCGCCAGGTACGCCGCCGACACCCTGGCCACCGGCGACCCGGACGCTCCCGTGGCCGTCGCGGTGGCCGCCTCCCACTGCGGGGAGCTGGCGGTACGGGCGGCCGAGGAGTGCGTCCAGCTCCACGGCGGCATCGGCATGACCTGGGAGCACCCGGCGCATCTGTACCTCAAGCGCGCCAAGGCCGACCAGATCGCGCTGGGTACCCCCGACCGCCACCGCGCCGCGCTCGCCGCGCTGGTGGACCTGCCGGCGCCGGTGGGCTGAGCCCGGCGGCCGCACGGGGAGGCC
>NZ_JAKMAY010000091.1:0-18977 GCF_022015835.1 Streptomyces sp. ICN903
GTACGGCAGGGACAGGGGCCTGGGCCGGGGGCTCAACCCTCGGTGCGCGGCCCGGCGCCCGCCGTACCGCCGTCCACGCGGTACGCGCCGCCCACCGGGCCGCCGGATCCGCCGTCCGGGCCGCCGTCCCCGGCCGCGCCCGCCGCCGCGGCGGCGAAGGCGCCGCGGGCCAGCCGGTGCAGGAGGGCGGCCGCCGCGTCGCGGTCCGGCAGGGAGGAGGGGCGGCTCAGGTGGGGCGTGGAGTTCAGCAGGCCGAAGACGGCGTGGACGGAGGCGCGGGCCTCCTTCTCGGGCAGCTCCGGGTGCACCTGGCGCACGACGCCCACCCACAGCTCCACGTACTGGCGCTGGAGCTGGCGCACCAGCTTGCGGTCGCTGTCGCGCAGCCGGTCCAGCTCGCGGTCGTGGAGGGTGATCAGGGCGCGGTCGTCGAGGGCGAAGTCGATGTGGCGGCCGATGAGCGCGTCCAGCGTCGCTCCCGGCGCGAGGCCGGCCTCGCCGGACTCCGCCAGGCACCTGCGCCCGCCGGAGTACAGCCGTTCGCTGATGCCCACCAGCAGCTCCGCGAGCATCGCGTCCTTGCCCGCGAAGTGGCGGTAGAGGCCGGGGCCGCTGATGCCGACCGCCGCGCCTATCTCGTCCACGCCGACGCCGTGGAACCCGCGCTCGGCGAACAGGCGGGCGGCCTGGCCGAGGATCTGCTCTCGGCGGGTGGGGGCGTCGGTCCTGGTCGTCATAGGGGAATTGTAGACAGCCGGGTTAGCGGGCGTTAACCTGATGGCGAGGTTAACGCTCACTAACCGAGCAAGGGGGCTCGAAGGGCATGCAGCAGGCACCTCCGCTGGTCAGCGCCGTGGATCCGGCGTCAGAGGCGGCGAGGGCGAACGAGGCCGCGCACCGCGAGCTGGCCGCGCGGCTGCGCGAGAAGCTCGCCGCGGCACGGCTGGGCGGCGGCGAGCGGGCACGGGCGCGGCACACCGCGCGCGGCAAACTGCTGCCGCGGGACCGGGTGGACACCCTGCTGGATCCGGGGTCGCCCTTCCTGGAGCTGGCCCCGCTCGCGGCGGACGGGATGTACGACGGACAGGCCCCGGCCGCCGGCGTGATCGCCGGCATCGGGCGGGTGTCGGGCCGCGAGGTGGTCGTCGTCGCCAACGACGCCACGGTCAAGGGCGGCACGTACTACCCGATGACGGTCAAGAAGCACCTGCGCGCGCAGGAGGTGGCCCTGGAGAACCGGCTGCCGTGCGTGTACCTGGTGGATTCGGGCGGCGCCTTCCTGCCCATGCAGGACGAGGTCTTCCCCGACCGCGAGCACTTCGGGCGGATCTTCTACAACCAGGCCCGGATGTCCGGCGCGGGCATCCCGCAGATCGCCGCCGTCCTCGGTTCCTGCACGGCGGGCGGCGCGTACGTGCCGGCGATGAGCGACGAGGCCGTGATCGTGCGCGGCCAGGGCACGATCTTCCTGGGCGGTCCGCCGCTGGTGAAGGCGGCCACCGGCGAGGTCGTCACGGCCGAGGAGCTGGGCGGCGGCGAGGTCCACTCGCGCACCTCCGGGGTGACCGACCACCTCGCCGAGGACGACGCCCACGCCCTGCGCATCGTGCGGCAGATCGTGGCCACCCTCCCCCGCCGCGGCCCACTGCCGTGGCCGGTGGAGCCGGTGGAGGAGCCGAAGGTCGACCCGGCCGGGCTGTACGGCGCGGTCCCGGTGGACTCGCGCACCCCCTACGACGTGCGCGAGGTCATCGCCCGCGTCGTCGACGGCTCCCGGTTCGCGGAGTTCAAGGCCGAGTACGGCACGACGCTGGTGACGGGCTTCGCCCGCATCCACGGCCATCCGGTGGGGATCGTCGCCAACAACGGCATCCTGTTCGCCGAGTCCGCCCAGAAGGGCGCGCACTTCATCGAGCTGTGCGACCAGCGCGGCATACCGCTGGTGTTCCTCCAGAACATCTCCGGCTTCATGGTGGGCCGTCAGTACGAGGCGGGCGGCATCGCCAAGCACGGCGCCAAGATGGTGACGGCCGTGGCCTGCACCCGGGTGCCCAAGCTGACGGTCGTCGTCGGCGGCTCCTACGGCGCGGGCAACTACTCGATGTGCGGCCGGGCGTACTCGCCGCGCTTCATGTGGATGTGGCCCAACGCCAAGATCTCGGTGATGGGCGGCGAGCAGGCCGCCTCGGTGCTGGCCACCGTCAAGCGCGACCAGTTGGAGGCGCGCGGCGAGGAGTGGAGCGCCGAGGAGGAGGAAGCCTTCAAGGCGCCCGTCCGCGAGCAGTACGAGACCCAGGGCAACGCCTACTACGCCACCGCGCGGCTGTGGGACGACGGTGTGATCGACCCGCTGGAGACGCGCACGGTGCTCGGCCTCGCGCTCACCGCGTGCGCGAACGCGCCACTGCCCGAGAAGGACCCCGCGGCGCCCGGCTACGGCGTCTTCCGGATGTGAGGGGGATGCGTTCCATGTTCGACACGGTGCTGGTCGCCAACCGCGGCGAGATCGCCGTCCGCGTCATCCGCACGCTGCGACGGCTGGGCGTGCGCTCGGTCGCCGTCTTCAGCGACGCGGACGCCGACGCCCGGCACGTACGGGAGGCGGACACCGCGGTGCGGATCGGCCCGGCGGTGGCCTCCGAGAGCTATCTGTCGGCCGAGAGGCTGCTGGAGGCCGCCCGGCGCACGGGCGCACAGGCGGTCCACCCCGGCTACGGATTCCTCGCCGAGAACGCCGCCTTCGCCCGCGCGGTGGAGGCGGCCGGGATGGTCTTCGTCGGCCCGCCCGCCGACGCCATCGAGCTGATGGGCGACAAGATCCGCGCCAAGGAGACGGTACGGGCCGCCGGGGTGCCGGTGGTGCCCGGCAGCAGCGGCAGCGGACTGACCGACGCCGAACTGACCGCCGCGGCACTGGAGATCGGCACTCCGGTTCTGCTCAAGCCCTCGGCGGGCGGCGGCGGCAAGGGCATGCGGCTGGTGCGTGACGAGGCGCTGCTGGCCGAGGAGATCGCCGCCGCGCGGCGCGAGGCCCGCGGCGCCTTCGGCGACGACACCCTGCTGGTGGAGCGGTGGATCGACCGGCCCCGGCACATCGAGATCCAGGTCCTGGCCGACGGCCACGGCACCGTGGTCCACCTGGGCGAGCGCGAGTGCAGCCTCCAGCGCCGCCACCAGAAGATCATCGAGGAGGCGCCCAGCCCGCTGCTGGATCCGGCCACCCGCGCCGCGATGGGCGAGGCGGCCGTACGCGCCGCCCGCTCCTGCGGCTACCGGGGCGCCGGCACGGTGGAGTTCATCGTCCCCGGCGGCGATCCGGCCGCCCACTTCTTCATGGAGATGAACACCCGCCTCCAGGTCGAGCACCCGGTGACGGAGCTGATCACCGGCCTGGACCTGGTGGAGTGGCAGCTTCGGGTGGCGGCCGGCGAGCCGCTGGCCTTCGGCCAGGAGGACATCCGCCTGACCGGGCACGCGGTGGAGGCCCGCATCTGCGCGGAGACGGCGCGCGCCACCGGCGGGAAGGTGGACTTCCTGCCCTCGGCCGGCACCGTCCACCTGCTCTCGGAGCCCTCGGGTGAGGGCGTCCGCACGGACTCCGGGCTCGCGCAGGGCACCGAGGTGGGCACCGTCTACGACCCGATGCTCGCCAAGGTGATCGCCCACGGCCCGGACCGGGCCTCCGCACTGCGGCGGCTGCGCTCGGCACTGGCGGAGACGACCGTGCTGGGCGTGGACACCAACACCGCCTTCCTGCGGGCCCTGCTGGCCCACCCGGCGGTGGTCTCCGGCGAGCTGGACACCGGCCTGGTGGACCGCGACGCCGCCTCGCTGCTGCCCTCGGCCGTGCCGGACGAGGTGTACGCGGCGGCGGCGCTGCTGCGGCACGCCGCTCTGGAGCCTTCCGCCGCCTCCTCCGCCACCGGCGGCTCGGCCGGCTGGACGGACCCGTTCTCCGCGCCGACCGGCTGGCGGCTGGGCGGCGAGCCCGCCTGGACGGTTCACCACCTGCGGATACCGGGCCACGAGCCGGTGGCCGTGCGGGTGCGCGGGCGGGCCGACGGCGCCGAGGTCCGTATCGGGGACGCCGAGCCGGTGAGCGCCGCACTGCGGGCGCAGGGCGAAGTGGATTTCGATGGGGGCTCCGGTGAGGGTTCCGGTCGCGCGCTGCTGACCTGGGGCGGGGTGACCCACTCCTTCACCCACGCCCGCTTCGGCGGCAGCCGCTGGCTCGGCCGCGACGGGCAGAGCTGGCACCTGGCCGACCACGACCCGGTCGAGGCGGCGCTGCGGGGCGGCCCGGGCACGCACGGCGCCGACGCGCTGACCGCGCCGATGCCCGGCACGGTCACCGTCGTCAAGGCGGCTGTCGGCGAGGAGGTCACCGCCGGCCAGAGCCTGCTGGTGGTGGAGGCGATGAAGATGGAGCACGTCATCGCCGCCCCCTGCGACGGGGTCGTCACCGAGCTGGACGTCACCGCGGGCAGCACGGTCGCCATGGACCAGGTGCTCGCCGTCGTCGAGCCGAAGGACTCCGCGCCGTCGGAGGGGCCGGAGGAGTCCGGGAAGCCCGGGAAGCCCGGGAACTCCGAGAAGGAGGCCGCGCGATGATCGAGGGTCTGCCCATGGCCGTTCCGGCCGAGGGGCTTCCGGACCGCGTCCGCATCCACGAGGTGGGCGCGCGCGACGGGCTGCAGAACGAGCCCTCGACCGTGCCCGTCGAGGTGAAGGCGGAGTTCATCCGCCGGCTGGCCGGAGCCGGGCTGCGCACCATCGAGGCGACCAGCTTCGTCCACCCCAAGTGGGTGCCCCAACTGGCCGACGCCGAGGAGCTGTTCCCGACCGTGGCCGATCTCGCCGGCCGGGCGGGCGCCGACGCCGTACGGCTGCCGGTGCTCGTGCCCAACGAACGCGGCCTGGAGCGGGCGCTGGCCCTCGGCGTCCGCGAGATCGCCGTCTTCGGCAGTGCCACCGAGTCCTTCGCCAGGGCCAACCTCAACCGCACCGTCGACGAGGCCCTGGCGATGTTCGAGCCGGTGGTCGCCCGCGCCAGGGAGGCGGGCGCCGGGGTACGCGGCTATCTGTCGATGTGCTTCGGCGACCCGTGGGAGGGGCCGGTGCCCATCGCGCAGGTGGCCGGCGTCTGCCGCCGCCTGCTCGACCTCGGCTGCGAGGAGCTGAGCCTGGGCGACACCATCGGCGTGGCCACCCCCGGCCATGTGACCGCCCTGCTGACGGCCCTGAACGACGCGGGCGTGCCCACCGGCCGCCTCGCCGTCCACTTCCACGACACCTACGGCCAGGCCCTGTCCAACACCCTGGCCGCCCTCCGGCACGGCGTCACCACCGTGGACGCCTCCGCCGGCGGACTCGGCGGCTGCCCGTACGCCAGGAGCGCCACGGGCAACCTCGCCACCGAGGATCTGGTGTGGATGCTGCACGGCCTCGGCATCGACACCGGGGTCGACCTCGGCCGCCTCACCGCCACCAGCGTGTGGATGGCCGAGCGGCTGGGCCGGCCCAGCCCGTCCCGCACGGTCCGCGCCCTCTCCGCCCAGCAAGCCCGGGACACCCCCGGCACCCAGGACACCCCCGGCACCCAGGTCTCCAGCGACTCCCACAAGGAGCAGTGACACTCATGTCCCTTGACCACCGCCTCTCCCCCGAGCACGAGGAACTGCGCCGCACCGTCGAGGAGTTCGCTCACGACGTCATCGCGCCGAAGATCGGGGAGTTCTACGAGAACCACGAGTTCCCCTACGAGATCGTCCGCGAGATGGGCCGCATGGGCCTGTTCGGCCTGCCCTTCCCCGAGGAATACGGCGGCATGGGCGGCGACTACCTCGCCCTGTGCCTGGCGCTGGAGGAGCTGGCCCGGGTGGACTCCTCCGTCGCCATCACCCTGGAGGCCGCCGTCTCGCTGGGCGCCATGCCGGTCTACCGCTTCGGCACCGAGGAGCAGAAGCGCCGGTGGCTGCCGAAGCTGTGCTCGGGCGAGATGCTCGGTGCCTTCGGCCTGACCGAGCCCGACTGCGGTTCGGACGCGGGCGGCACCCGCACCACCGCCGTGCGCGACGGCGACGAGTGGGTCATCAACGGCACCAAGTGCTTCATCACCAACTCCGGCACCGACATCACCGGCCTGGTCACCGTCACCGCCGTCACCGGCCGGAAGCCCGACGGCCGCCCGGAGATCTCCTCGATCATCGTCCCCTCCGGCACCCCGGGCTTCACCGTCGCCGCGCCCTACTCCAAGGTCGGCTGGAACGCCTCGGACACCCGCGAGCTGTCCTTCTCCGACGTCCGGGTCCCGGCCGCCAACCTGCTGGGCGAGGAGGGCCGCGGCTACGCCCAGTTCCTGCGCATCCTGGACGAGGGCCGCATCGCCATCTCCGCGCTGGCCACCGGTCTGGCCCAGGGCTGTGTGGACGAGTCGGTGCGGTACGCCGGGGAGCGCCACGCCTTCGGACGTCCCATCGGTGCCAACCAGGCCATCCAGTTCAAGCTGGCCGACATGGAGATGCGTGCCCACACCGCCCGTATCGCCTGGCGGGACGCGGCCTCCCGGCTGCTGGCGGGCGAGCCGTTCAAGAAGGAGGCGGCCATCGCCAAGCTGTACTCCTCGGAGATCGCGGTCACCAACGCCCGCGAGGCCACCCAGATCCACGGCGGCTACGGCTTCATGAACGAGTACCCGGTGGCCCGCATGTGGCGGGACTCGAAGATCCTGGAGATCGGCGAGGGCACCAGCGAGGTCCAGCGCATGCTGATCGCCCGCGAGCTGGGCGTCGCCGCCTCCTGAGCGGGCGCGGGCCGCGCGGGCCGGGGCGGGACGGGTGGACCGGGCAGAGTGGCCCGGCAGGCCGGCGGGGGGCGTCGGCGACGGCGTCCCCACCCCGCCCGGCCCCGCATCTCCGGGCAGGACGGGCCGGTCAGCACGGTCGGCCGGGCCGGTCAGATCCCACCGGGCCGGCCGGCTCCCATCGGACCGGTGGGGCCGGTCAGGCCGGGGGCAGGTGCTGCTCGGCCCAGATGACCTTCCCGGTCCCGGTGTACCGGGTGCCCCAGCGCTCGGAGAGCTGCGCCACCAGGAACAGCCCCCGCCCGCCCTCGTCCGTCGTCGCCGCGCGGCGCAGGTGCGGCGAGGTGCTGCTGGTGTCGGAGACCTCGCAGATCAGGCTCCGCTCCGCCCTGAGCAGCCTGACCCGCACCGGCCCGGTGGCGTGCCGGATGGCGTTGGTGACCAGCTCGCTGAGGACCAGCTCGGTGGTGAAGGCCGCCTCCTCCAGCCCCCAGTCGGCCAGCCGCCGCGCGACCCCCTCCCGTACGGCGGAGACCGCGGCGGGGTCGGAGGGCACGTCCCAGGAGGCCGTCCGGTCCGCGGCCAGGGCCCGGGTACGGGCGACGAGCAGGGCGATGTCGTCGCGCGGGCGCTCGGCCAGCATCGCCCCGGTCACCGCGTCGCAGGTCTCCTCCGGTGAGCGGTCGGCCCCGGCCAGGGCCCGCGCCAGCAGGTCCAGCCCCGCGTCGATGTCACGCGCCCGGTCCTCCACCAGCCCGTCGGTGTACAGCACCAGCCTGCTGCCCTCGGCCAGTTCGATCTCGGCCGACTCGTAGGGCGGCACCCCCAGCCCGAGGGGGGCGCTCACGGGCGTGTCGGGGAACTCCACCGTGCCGTCGGGACGGACGACCGCGGGAGGCGGATGCCCCGCCCGTGCCATGACGCAGCGCCGGGAGGCCGGGTCGTAGATCGCGTACAGGCAGGTGGCGCCCATCATCCCGTGGGTGTCGTCCGGCGTCCCGTCCCCGTCGTCCCCCTCCTGGTCGCTGCGGCTCACCAGTTCGTCGAGGTGCCCGATGATCTCGTCGGGCGGCAGGTCCAGGGCGGAGAAGTTGTGGACGGCGGTCCGCAGCCGCCCCATGGTGGCGGCCGCGTGCAGGCCGTGGCCGACCACGTCGCCGACCACCAGCGCCACCCGGGCGCCGGACAGCGGGATCACGTCGAACCAGTCGCCGCCCACCCCCGAGTGGGCGGGCAGATAGCGGTAGGCGACGTCCAGCGCGTCCTGCTCGGGCAGGGCACGCGGCAGCAGGCTGCGCTGGAGCGCGGCGGCCATGGTGTGCTCACGCGTGTAGCGGCGGGCGTTGTCGACGGCGACCGCGGCCCGGGCGACCAGTTCCTCGGCCAGGGACAGATCGTCGCCGTCGAACGGCTCGGGCTTCTCCGAGCGCCAGAAGGTGACCAGTCCCAGAACGATGCCGCGCGCCCGGAGGGGGGCCGTGATCAGGGAGTGGACGCCCTCCTCCATGATCCCCCGGCTGCGCTCGGGGTCCTGGGCCTGCCAGCCGGGGGCGCCGGTCAGATCGGCCTCCAGGACCGCCCGTCCCGTCCCGTAGCCCTGTGCCTGCGGGGTGGAGGGGGCGAACCTGATGAGGTCTCCCCTGGCGTAGAAGGAGGGAACCTCCCGGATCCCGGCGGCGGCCACACGGCGCATGTCCACCGCCTCGCCGGCGGGCTCCTCGCCCCGCAGCACCGGTTCGGCCAGGTCGACGGTGACGAAGTCGGCCAGCCGGGGCACGGCGGCCTGCGCCAGCGCCTCGGCGGTGCGCACCATGTCCAGGGTGGTGCCGATGCTCGTGCCCGCGTCGTACAGCAGCCGCAGCCTGCGGCCCGCCGCCTCGGCGCGTTCGGAGAGCACCCGCATCTCGGTGGTGTCCCGGAACGTCGCCACGCTGCCCGAAGGCGCTCCGTAGCGGTCCACGGGCTGCTGGTTGACGGCCAGCATCCGCTCCCCGGCCATGTGGACCTCGTCCACGGCCACCCTTCCGGAGGCCAGCAGCCCGTCCAGGGGCGGTGGGAGGCCGAGGTCGGCGACGGGGCGGCCCTCCGCGTCCGGGGGCAGGTCCAGCAGCCGGCGTGCCTCGTCGTTGGCGAGCATCAGCCGACCGTCGGCGCCGGCGATCAGCACACCCTCGCGGACGGCGTGCAGCACGGCGTCGTGGTGTTCGTACATGCGGGTCATCTCGCCGGGTCCCAGACCGCGGGTCTGCCGCAGCAGCCGCCGGCTGACCACCGCCGTGCCCGCCATGGACAGCAGCAGCGCTCCCGCGGAGGCGCCGAAGAGCAGCGGGAACTGGCCTCCGGCGGTGCCCTCGACACTCTCGACGGTGATGCCCGCCGAGACCAGGCCCACGATGTCCCCGTCCGAGTCCCGGACGGGGACCACCGCCTGCACCAGGGGACCGATGGTGCCGACGATCTCCTCGGTGACGACCTCGCCGCGCAGCGCGGGTTCGATGGTGCCGACGAACTTCTTCCCGATCCGGTCCGGTTCGGGGTGGGTGTAGCGGATGCCGTCGGTGTCCGTCACCACGAGGAAGTCCACGCCGGAACGTTCTCTGACGCCTTCGGCGAGCGGCTGGAGCCGCGCGGTGGGGTCGTCGCTCCTGAGCGCCGCGGGGAGGCCGGGCGCCCCGGCGAACCCCTCGGCGACCGCGACCGACCGGTTGCGCGCCTCCCGCGTGCTGTCGTTGCGCGCCTGCGCCACCAGGGCCGCGACGGCCGCGACGACGAGCAGGAGGACGAGGACGGCCTGGAGGACGAAGACCTGGCCCGCCAGACTGCGCACGCCCAGCAGCGAGCCCGGCTGCCGCTTCGGCGGTCGTCTGGTCATCTCCCCGCAGTCCCCGCCCTTCGTTCTCCCGCCCCCGTGCCGCTTTGCCGGTGGACGCCGGGCACCGAGCAGTCGGCGCAGTGAGTCCCGAGATCGGTCGGAAAGTCCGATCACATGCCCATTCTTAACACTGTTCGCCCCTTCGGGTCGAACAGTCCCCACACGCGGACAGGCGAAGCCGCGTCCCCCGGGGAGGACGGCGGGAGGTTTCAAAAAATCTTGGTCACTCCTTCGGACTCACCCGCCGGAGTGGGTAAGGAAAGAGAACAGGCACCTCACCAAAAGTAGTCGGGAGAACACATATGGCTACTCCCATCGGTGCGAGCGCACTCGTCGCCGCGCTCAAGAAGGAGGGGCTCAGGGTCGTCGAGGTCGGCAGCTGGCGCACGCACAACCGCAACCACAAGGGCTCGTGGGGGCCGGTGCACGGTGTGATGGTCCACCACACGGTGACCTCCGGGTCGGCCCGGACGGTCGAGATCTGCCGCAGGGGCTACTCGACGCTCCCGGGCCCGCTGTGCCACGGGGTGATCACCAAGGACGGGCGGGTCCACCTGGTCGGCCACGGACGCGCCAACCACGCGGGCATGGGCGACGACGACGTCCTGCGCGCCGTCATCGCCGAAAGACCCCTCCCCCCGGACAACGAGGCGAACACCGACGGCAACCGCCACTTCTACGGCTTCGAGTGCGAGAACCTCGGCGACGGCCGCGACCCCTGGCCCGCGGCCCAGCTGGACGCCATCGAACGCGCCGCGGCCGCGCTCTGCCGCCACCACGGCTGGAAGGCCGAGTCCGTGATCGGGCACCTCGAGTGGCAGCCCGGCAAGGTCGACCCGCGCGGTTTCTCCATGAACACGATGCGCGCCCGCGTACGCGAGCGCCTGAACCACAGGCCCGGCTGGGACCGGGGCGAGGAGGACGACGTGCCCAAGGTGATCGGCGAATACCAGACCAGTGACATCCGGCTCGCTCCCCGGCGGTGGCAGACCCTGGACATCAAGGGCACCGACATCCTGACCGGTGCGACGCGCTACCAGGTGATGGCGCATCTCACCGCCGCCCTCCCGGCCGGGTCCACGATCCAGGGCCGCTTCTACCACCTGCGGACGGACGGCACCCGCTGGGAGTCCGGGATCATCGAGCGCGCCGGCACCACGGGGAACACCTACGCCGACTTCCACCACTCCGGCAGCATCGCGCGCAGCGAGAAGCTGCGCTTCGAGGCCGCCTACTACCCCGCCGATCCGGACGACGACGCCCCGGTGACCATCGCCACCTCACGTCTGCGCGGCCTCTACTGGGACTGACGGACACCCGGGCCGGCACGCAACGGCACGCGCCGGGGCCGGGGGGCGGGGGTCCGGTCCGGCGGCTGGGACAATCACCGCATGACCGAGATACTCCAGCGGGCGGGGAACTGGACGTTCGACGGCGGCACGGTGCGCATCGTGCCGGGGCACCACAAGAGCGTGCACAGGCTGCGGAGGCTGCTGGGCGAGGTGGCGGTGCCGCTGGAGGCGGTGTCGGGGATCGCGTACGAGCCCGGCCGCAAGGCCGGGCGGCTGAGGCTGCGGCTGCGGCACGGCGCCGATCCGCTCCTCCAGGCCGCCGGCGGACGGCTGCCCGACGCCGCCGACCCGTACAGCCTCGAGGTGGAGCCGGACCGCGCCGGAGTCGCCGAGTACTTCGCGGACGAGCTGCGCAACACCCTGCTGCTGGAGCAGATCCCCGTCGCCGAGCCGTGCGACCGCTATCTGCTGCCCGGTCCGCCGGTGCCGCTGACGGTGCAGGGCACCGACGGTACGGCCTCCTTCGACGGGGACCTGGTGCGGATCGACTGGAACTGGGTGGCCGAGGGGAGCAAGTCCTCCGCCGGACCGCGGACGCTCGCGCTGCACGAGCTGGCGGGTGTGGAGTGGTCCCCGGCGGTCGGACTGGAGAACGGCTTCCTGCGCTTCCGTCCCAAGGGTTCCCATGCCGTCCTCAAGCCCGACCACGATCCGAACTGCCTGGTGCTGTGGGGAGTGCGGCAGGCGAAGGACGTCAGCTCGGTGCTGCTGGCCGCCGCCGTCACCGCCCGGCTGCCGCACCCGTCGGCCCCCGCGTCCGCCCCCGCCCTGCCGCCCTCGGAAGGCCCGCGGCCCGGGGCCGGGACCGAGGCCGGGGCCGGCACCGAGGCCGGGGCCGGGGCCGGTTCCGCGGCCGGGAAGGAATCCGCCCCCGAGGGGGCCGACCACGACGTCCTGCTGCGGCGGCTGCGCGAGCTGGGCGAGCTGCGCCGGGAGGGAGTGCTCACCGAGGAGGAGTTCACCGCGGCCAAGCAGGCCGTACTGCGCCGCTTCTGACGGCGGGAGGGCGGTGAGACGCCGGCATTCGCCCGCTCCGGGCTCCGACTTCCACCCCTTCCGCCTCACTCCTGCCCGATATCGGGCAGATTTCTTGCACAAGAGCGAGCGCGGGCCTCAGTATCTACGAGTGCTCGAACACCCCTCGGCCCATGACGACCTCGTGGACCACCTCGTCCGCTCCACGCCGCTGCGGCGCGGCGAGGCGGCCCGGGTGGTCCTGGACGTCCTGGCGTACTTCGACGAGACCGTCGAGGAGTTCGTGCGCCGCCGCCACCGCGAACTGCAGTCCCGGGGGATGGCGAACCAGGAGATCTTCGAGCGGATCGCGGCCGAGCTGCCGCACCGCGCGGTGGCCCCGCCCGGACTCTCCCTGCGGCAGCTGCGCCGCATCGTCTACGGCTGACGGCCGCCCGCGGCGCAGGCCGCCGCCCGGAAACCGTCCGGAAGCCGGGCGCCCGCGAACCGGGCGCCCGAACCGAACCGAACCTAAGGACCCCGTATGTGCGGAATCGTGGGATACATCGGCGGGCGCGAGGCCGCCCCGCTCCTGCTGGAGGGCCTCCAGCGCCTGGAGTACCGGGGCTACGACTCCGCCGGCATCGCCGTCCACGGCAGCGGCACCGGCCGGGCGGCGGGGCTGCGCACGGTCAAGGCCAAGGGCCGCGTACGCGAGCTGGAGTCGCGCCTGCCCGAGCGTTTCGCGGGCACCACCGGCATCGCCCACACCCGCTGGGCCACCCACGGAGCCCCCAGCGACGAGAACGCCCACCCGCACCGGGACGCCTCCGGCCGGGTGGCCGTCGTCCACAACGGCATCGTCGACAACGCCGAGGAGCTGCGCGCGAGGCTGGCCTCCGAGGGCGTGGAGTTCGCCTCCGAGACCGACACCGAGGTCCTCGCCCACCTCGTCGGCCGCTCGCAGGCCCCGACGCTGGAGGAGCGGGTCCGCGAGGCGCTGCGCCACATCGAGGGCACCTACGGCATCGCCGTCCTGCACGCCGACTTCCCCGACCGCATCGTCGTGGCCCGCAACGGCTCCCCGGTGGTGCTCGGCATCGGCGAGCACGAGATGTTCGTCGCCTCCGACGTGGCCGCCCTGGTCTCCCACACCCGCCAGGTGGTCACCCTGGAGGACGGCGAGATGGCCACCGTCAAGGCCGGCGACTACCGCACCTGCACCACCGAGGGCAGCCGCACCTCCTCCGTCCCCACGACGGTGGAGTGGGAGGCGCAGTCCTACGACATGGGCGGCCACGACACCTACATGCACAAGGAGATCTCCGAGCAGCCCGACGCCGTGGACCGGGTGCTGCGCGGCCGGATCGACGACCGCTTCGCCACCGTCCGCCTCGACGGCCTCAACCTCGACGCCCGCGAGGCACGCGGGGTGCGCCGGGTGAAGATCCTCGGCTGCGGTTCGGCGTACCACGCGGGCCTGATCGGCGCCCAGCTGATCGAGGAGCTGGCCCGGGTGCCCGCCGACGCCGAGCCCGCCAGCGAGTTCCGCTACCGCAACCCGGTGGTGGACCCCGACACCCTCTACATCGCCGTCAGCCAGTCCGGGGAGACCTACGACACCCTGGCCGCCGTCCAGGAGCTGCGGCGCAAGGGCGCGCGGGTGCTGGGCGTGGTCAACGTCGTCGGCTCGGCCATCGCCCGCGAGACCGACGGCGGCGTGTACGTGCACGCCGGGCCGGAAGTGTGCGTGGTGTCCACCAAGTGCTTCACCAACACCGCCGTCGCCTTCGCACTGCTCGCCCTCCACCTCGGCCGCATCCGCGACCTGTCGGTGGCCGACGGCCGGCGGATCATCGACGGTCTGCGCAGGCTGCCCGGCCAGATCGCCGAGATCCTGGAGAAGGAGGAGGAGATCGCGAAGCTGGCGCGGGAGTACGCGGACGCGAGGTCGATGATGTTCGTCGGCCGGGTGCGCGGCTACCCGGTGGCGCGCGAGGCGTCCCTGAAGCTCAAGGAGGTCTCCTACATCCACGCCGAGGCCTACCCGGCCTCCGAGCTCAAGCACGGTCCGCTGGCCCTGATCGAGCCCGCCGTGCCGACCGTGGCGGTGCTGCCCGAGGACGAGCTGCTGGAGAAGAACCGCGCCACGCTGGAGGAGGTCCGGGCCCGCGGCGGCCGAATCCTGGCCGTGGCGCACTCCGGGCAGGAGAAGGCCGAGCACACGATCGTGGTGCCGCGCAACGAGGTGGAGCTGGACCCGATCCTGATGGGCGTCCCGCTCCAGCTCCTCGCCTACCACACGGCCCTGGCCCTGGGCCGGGACATCGACAGGCCGCGCAACCTGGCGAAGTCCGTGACGGTGGAGTAGCCGGCGCGGCGAGCGGCGGAACGCGCGGGCGGTCCCCTCATGCGTGCCACCAAGCGCACGAGGGGACCGCCTCCCTGCGCCGGCGTCGCCCATCACGCCGGCGGCGGGCCGCCGGCACGGGACCGTCACTTCCCGCGCGGCGGCATGATGCTGTCTGTATGCCCGTCACAAGCGCGCAATCCACCTCCGGGCGGGAGTGGATTCACCGACCGCCCCTCGTTCGGGACGAGTTGGGAGGGCTTGCCGGACAGGGCCTAGGGGATGACGACGACCGGGCGCCGCGCGCGGCGGGCGAGGCGGCCCGCGACCGAGCCGAAGAACCGGCCGACGAGGCCGTGCGTGGAGCCCACGACGATGGCGTCGGCCTCGTACTCGCAGCCGACCTCCTCCAGCTCGTGGCAGATGTCGCCGCCGCGTTCGACGAGGATCCAGGGGACCTCGGACAGATGGTCCGCGCAGGCCAGCTCCAGACCCAGCACCTCGGTGCGGTGGTCGGGGACGTCGACGAAGACCGGCGGCTCGCAGCCCGCCCACACGGTCGTCGGAAGCCGGTTGGCGACATGGACGATGATCAGCCCGGAGTCGGAGCGCCTGGCCATGCCGATGGCGTAGGCCAGGGCCCGCTCACTGGAGACCGAGCCGTCGAATCCCACCACGACCCCGTGCCGGAACGCCGGATCGCAGGAGTGGCGTGTCTCGTCCGCCGCCCGGGGCGTCGCCTCCGGATCGGCGAGCCGCTTGCGGTCCGCGGGGTCGGGGATCTCGTGTCCAGCCATCGGTTACGTCACGTGTGCCTAGGAATACGTCCTGGAAGCATGTTCCTCAGCCCATACCCCTGAGGGTACGACGGCACTCCCCCCTTGCCCAGAGGCTGCGGTCACTGCCGGTGCAGCATGCCGGAGCGGCAGGCGTTGCGCAATGCCGGGGCGGCCCCCGCGCCGCCCGGACCTCTCCCCGGGGGCTGCCCCGGGCCTGCCCCGGGGCAGGCTTCCGGCCTCCTTCCACGGGCCCTTCCGACGGGCCCTTCCGACGGACCCTTCCGACAGGCCCCGCACGGTGCCCGCGCCCAGCCGGAGCGGGACCGCCGCGGCCGCGCGGTATGGGGGCGCACAGGGGCGCACGGAAGCAGATGGCGTCTGCCCCTGTCCGCCCCCCGATGTGCGGCGCACGCCCCCAGAGCCCCGGTCGCCGCTTTCTGAGCCCCCGCGCTTTTCGGCCAACTTCCAGCCGTGGTACACAACTTGCCAGAGGCTGACCCCGCACCGCCCACCAGGGCGGGGAGAATCGAGGCGAACAAGTGCACCCCGCGGACAGACGGCCACGGAGCGAGGCGTTCTTCCCAGGGGCGCCGACGAGTGGAACGCTTCGTGATCGAACGCTTCACGCCAAGTTGTCATGTCGACATAGCAGTGAGTGGTGAACTTGTCCCGTCAGCCTCGACAGACACAGTAGATTCGATCTTGGCTAACCACGGCGGGGGAAACGTGCAGGACCGGAAGGACGCGACGACTGAGGGGGGCTTAGTTCCATGAGCCAGGAGCCAACGCACGGCCCTGGGACGACGCGCAAGCTGGCCGCGCGCCGCCGCCGCGAGATCGTCGCCGTACTGCTCTTCGGCGGCGGCCCGATCTTCGAGAGCTCCATCCCGCTGTCCGTCTTCGGCATCGACCGGCAGGACGCCGGCGTCCCCCGCTACCGCCTTCTGGTGTGCGCGGGCGAAGAGGGACCCCTGCGCACCACGGGAGGCCTGGAGTTGACCGCTCCGTACGGCCTGGAGGCGCTCTCCCGGGCGGGCACGATCGTCGTGCCCGCCTGGCGTTCCATCACCCAGCCGCCGCCCTCTGCGGCCCTCGACGCCCTGCGGCGGGCGCACGAGGAGGGGGCGCGGATCATAGGCCTGTGCACGGGCGCGTTCGTGCTCGCCGCGGCGGGGCTGCTCGACGGCCGCCCGGCGACGACGCACTGGATGTACGCGCCGACACTGGCCAAGCGTTACCCGGCGGTCCACGTAGACCCGCGCGAGCTGTTCGTGGACGACGGGGACATCCTCACCTCCGCCGGCACGGCGGCGGGTATCGACCTGTGCCTGCACGTGGTGCGCACCGACCACGGCGCCGAGGCGGCGGGAGCCCTGGCCCGCCGCCTCGTCGTACCGCCCCGGCGCGGCAACGGCGGTCAGGAGCGCTACCTGGACAGGTCTTTACCCGAGGAGATCGGCACCGACCCGCTCGCCGAGGTCGTGGCCTGGGCCCTGGAGCACCTCCATGAGCAGTTCGACGTGGAGACGCTCGCCGCGCGGGCCTACATGAGCCGGCGGACGTTCGACCGCCGGTTCCGCTCGCTGACCGGCAGCGCGCCGCTGCAGTGGCTGATCACCCAGCGGGTGCTCCAGGCGCAGCGGCTGCTGGAGACCTCCGACTACTCGGTCGACGAGGTCGCCGGACGCTGCGGCTTCCGCTCGCCGGTCGCGCTGCGCGGCCACTTCCGGCGGCAGCTCGGCGCCTCGCCGGCGGCGTACCGGGCGGCCTACCGGGCGCGCACCGGCAGACCGGAGGGCGGCGGGGAACGCGCCCCGGAGGCGCGCGCCGACCAGGCCGGGACCGAGTCCACCGCGAACTGCACGGCCCACACCGCGCGCCCGGAGAGAGGAGAAAGAGGGGACAGGGGGGACAGAGGGGATCGGGGAGAGCGCGCCGACCGGACGGAGCGAGGCGTACGGGGCGAGCACGGCAAACCGGATTCCGACACCTACACCCCCCGGCTGCCCTCCCAGCGGGGCCGTACGCCCGGCCGGGCCCCGTAGGCTGGGGCGCATGAACGATCGCATGGTGTGGATCGACTGCGAGATGACCGGGCTCTCGCTGTCCGAAGACGCTCTCATCGAGGTGGCCGCGCTGGTCACCGACTCGGAGCTGAACGTGCTCGGTGACGGGGTGGACATCGTGATCCGCCCGCCCGCCGGGGCGCTGGACACCATGCCCGACGTCGTCCGCGAGATGCACACCGCCTCCGGCCTGCTCGACGAGCTGGCCGGGGGCACCACGCTGGAGGACGCGGAACAGCGGGTCCTGGAGTACGTCAGGAAGTACGTCCCCGAGCCCGGCCGGGCCCCGCTGTGCGGGAACTCCGTCGGGACCGACCGCGGCTTCCTGATGCGCGACATGCCGACACTGGAGGACTACCTCCACTACCGGATCGTCGACGTCTCCTCGGTCAAGGAGCTGGCCCGGCGCTGGTATCCGAAGGCCTACTACAACAGCCCGGAGAAGAGCGGCAACCACCGGGCGCTGGCGGACATCAGGGAGTCCATCGCGGAGCTGCGCTACTACCGCGAGGCGGTCTTCGTCCCCGCGCCCGGTCCGGACTCGGAGACGGCGCGGAGGATCGCGGCCCGGCACGTGCTGCCGGCCCCGGGCTGAGGATCCCCGGCCCCGCGGAGCTCCCCCCGGGGCCACACGGGGCCTCCCGGGGCCACACGGCATAAGGGTGCGCGGGCAGGGCTCGCGACCCTGTACACTCTTATCGGCCGGTGCGGAAAGCACCACGAGCGCCGGTCATGGTGGGTATAGCTCAGCTGGTAGAGCACCTGGTTGTGGTCCAGGATGTCGCGGGTTCGAGTCCCGTTACTCACCCTGAACGATCAAGGCCCGGTCCGCGGCAGCGGACCGGGCCTTCGTCGTTCCCCGGGCCGCGGGAGCGCGACGGGAACCACGCCGCGAAGGGCGCGGCGGGGGGTCACAGCAACTGCACCCCGCGCCGGGCCAGGTAGGCGACGGGGTCGACGTCCGAGCCGTAGCCGCGTTTGCTGCGCACCTCGAAGTGGAGGTGGGGGCCGGTGACCCGGCCCGTGGCCCCCGAGCTGCCCACCGGGCTGCCGGCCTTCACCCGCTCCCCGCCGTTCACCGAGATCCGCGACAGATGCGCGTAGAGGGCGTAGTAGCCGTCGTCCATCCTGACCGTCACCGCCTTCCCGTAGGCGCCGGCCTCGCCGGCGAAGACCACGGAGCCGGCGCCGACCGCGTAGACGGGGGTGCCGACGGGCATCGCGAAGTCGATGCCCGTGTGATGGCCCGCCTGCCAGTTCCCGGGGATCCCGTAGGCGGCCGAGACCCGGTAGTCCCCCACCACCGGCCGGGACCAGCGCCCCAGAGCCGTCTCCTGCCCGGCCGAGAAGGCCACCGGGGCGGCGTCGCCCGGCCGCCCTCCCCCGGCTCCCGCGGTTCTTCCCGCCAGGAACGGAACGCTTCCCAGCGCCGCCAGCGCCGCGCCGCGCAGCACCAGTCCACGCCGGTCCGGCGTCCACTGCCGACGTCCACCCTGTCCAGCCATCGCTTCGACCTCCCATTCGGCGGTGCCATAGATGTGAGGACACGTCAGCCCGGGCCTTCTCGCATCTTCGCGGCCGCTCCCGAGGCCGCCGAACGGCGTAGCACCGACCGGGCCCGGGTGCGTGAACCCGCTTGTCCACGGGCGCGGTTGCGGTCCCGGGCGGCCCGTCGGGCGACAATCCCCGTACAGGTGAATGGACTAAACCACCCGGCAGGCGCCACCGTCGGCCGCCCGTCTGGCACACGGTCACCTCCCGGCCCCGCCGGGCCGGGAGAGGGCGGGGGGCGGCGAAGGACG